>JBGCDP010000295.1:0-37083 GCA_045105475.1 Anaerolineae bacterium | reverse complement strand
TGTTAGCCGTCCATGGGAGTACGCTTTTGAGGATGGCTCCGTCTCTTAAATGCAGGTGCCAGTCATCCGGCCGTGTGATGGTGATGGTTTTCAAGCTAGATTCTCCTGATTTGAAATTCCTTGGGTACTACTTTCGATACTGCCACTTTGAATTGTACCCAATGGCAGTGGCCAAGCGCACGAAAACAGCTCGTGTATCACTATTTTCGTTTATTCAGCTGTTTTTGAGTTTGGGGAAAATGGCTAGAAATTTGTGTAAAAAGGTTGTATCGATTGTCTATTCCCAAGAGCCGAGCTTAGATTTGAGCTTGGCTCTTGGGGAACGGTGTCAGCAGCTACTTTTTCTGCATGAGTGGCAAAAAGATCAGGTCAGGAGTGTCTACAACTGTGATTTCTGACGGTTGTGGAACACCTGCACTGATTCTGTAGGTACCAGCAGCAGCCGTTAGATCTGTGTGTGAAATTTCAACATAGAATCGATCTCCGGCCGAAGCAGTCAATAGCTTGAAGTAGTATTCACTAGCACTCTGGCTGAACTGATCATTGCTTAGAACAGTTTGACCATCGGCCGCCAATAGCTTGATGTTGGCCTGCATGCCGGCCGCCAGATTGGTAACGCGAATGACAAATTCTCCATCTTCGGCCGCGGTGACTTGGAACATGTCCACATCGCCTGCACTATCGATCCGACCGGCTGTTGGCTGATTATCGGTCGTTAAAACGGTCGCATTAGCAGTGCTTGATGAGTGGTCGTCGGTGGCAAATCCTTCAACCCGCACGACGGCCGTTGCCGTTGAGTTAAATGGTTCGTTAACTGGATCTGTGCGTGGAACGTATTCATCACCATCTTCAATGGGTGGCGTTGGGTCACCAGACAGCGTTGTGTATGTGGCCGCATTTTCATCATTGTCAAACGTGACGCTGAGGCTGTAATAACCGTCCATCGAATAAGGCATGTAACCGGTGTAACTGCCGTCGCCAGCTACCAGGTCAGGGGCCACGCCATCGTCTGTTAAGTTGAGCGATGCGAATGAGCCATTTGGGGTTGTGACTGATGCGGCTACACCCGCCCCGGTAATTAGGTCATCTTTCTCTATTTTCGCAGTTAAGACGACCGGGTTAGGATAGCTAACCGCTTCACCTGAGACGGATGAAACAGTTGCATTAAACAGGTTGCCAAAGGCGGGGGACCCAGCTGTGGGCTCTTGCCATACGACGTTTAGTTCACTGCGAGCTTCTTGAATACCTTGGTTAATATCGATGTCAAGCGGAGAGTCATTGAAGCCAACTGGAGCGGTTAGAGCTAGCTCTGGGTAAAACGGCCTTGGTGGGGATTGGGTTGCATAAAATGGATCTTGTGAAGGTGGCCGTAAAAGTGTTTCCCAACCGCTTGCAGCATAGTAGCGATTTTGATTGGTATGTCGTAAACGGCCGTTGATGGTGTTGTTTTTTGCAATCGAGAAATTGAGATAGTTTAGGTCGTTGCCCCAAAAGATTGATGCTGCACGCCACTGGCTGTTCATCACTGAATTTGGTACAGGTTCATCCCCTGACGCCGCTGCATACTCGTCTAGTACTCCGTAGTAGTAATGGCCATATTCATGAGCGAGGGTATAGCCACTCCCTTTTAGGTTATTGTTTGATAGTGCGTTATATGGAGATCGGAATGGGAAGCTATCACCCATCCAGATATTTCGGTACCCACTTTGAACCCCAGAAAGATGGGCTCTTGGCCATTCGCTGGCATTCCAGCGTACATCGGCCCAGTTGTGGGCTTCGCTGTTTTGGTAAATGGTAATAGTGCGTACTTTATGCGCTCCATTTGACATTTCGTAGATGGCATCAGCGAAGTAGCTCATGATTGCTTCATAATTTTGGCGGTCAGCTGGGCTTGCTGTCCGGTACAAAGAAATGACGACGTCGATATGACGAATTTCTGGTGCAGGCGGTGTGACCGCGATCTGCACATCGGCCGTGTCTGTCGCACCATTTCCATCGCTGATGGAATAGCTAAACCAATCTGTTCCGGTGAAGTTTGCAGGCGGGTTGTACTTGAGTGAATTTCCGTAGTTGATTACCACACCACCTTCGGCCGTTTCACTGACTTCGATGATTGACATCGTTTCATTTTCATCGGGATAGGTTGTGTCATTCGCCAATATATCGAGCGAATTGTCCCGACTATTTTTAACGACTTCGTAGCTGTCATCGTTCGCTGTTGGCTTGTTGTTTTCTGTATTAACTGCCACATAGTTGGCTGTTGCGGTGTGTGCCGATGCAGGCATTGAAACTGTGTTGACTTCCCAATTCAAGCTGTCGTTGAGGGTACCTTGCCAGCCTTTGACTTTCCATAAATAGTCTGGGTTCGCGAAAAGCTCGATCTGTTCTCCGGCAATGTAATAGTCGGTTGGACAACCGGCCGATGAACCTAAACGTGCGTATGGATCTTGTCCAGAGCCGGTATGTGTCAGCGTTAGTGGATAGCATCGCTGATCATTGGGCACGATCTCAATGGTGACTGTCGCTTGGCTACACAGATTGGGCGTTCCGGTATCACAGACTTCATAGACAAATGAATCGGTGCCGATTAAGTTCGTGTCTGGCTCGTAATAGACCCTGTTGCCTTGTCCATAAGCCCAGCCATGGTTCGGTTCATGAACCAATGTGCTTGATAAGTACAAGAAATCGCCATCAGTATCTTCATCATTCTCAACCACGTCAATTGCCACAGACTGGTTTTGCAGAACGGCAGCCGAATCTGCTTTTGCTATCGGTTTGTTATTTGTATTGTTACCATTGTCACGCGGACAAAACTCCTTTGCTTTTGAATAAATGCCGTCATCATACTCTTCTCCATCATCACTCCAATCTTCATAGTTACTATAAATATCGTCGATATAAAGTGTGCCAGCTTGTCCAGTACCCGTCTTTATAAAAAATCGATCAAGTTGGTTAACACCACCATTTCGAATGCCAAATTGATTCTGCCCTTCAGCGTAAAGTCTTGTTGCTTCATCGTTAATGTCAGACCCGAACTGGCCTCCATAAATGAGAACCTGATATTCATCAGAATAAGCTGGTGCTAAGAGCCATATACAGTACCAAGTATCTTCTTTGAGCTGGTTTTCAACGGTGAGGAACTCATCTCGGTTTCGGACTTTAAAATCAGCTGGGGTATGCGACTGTGCTCCAAATTGGAGCTCGAAATCAGACCATTCTGTTGGGGCATTTACATCGGTTGCGCCTGCAAACCCATTGACGGGACCACTGCGTCGCATTCGGAAGAATAGGCCCGTGTTTTCCGAATAAACAAGTGGATTCATCGGCAGGTAAGCTTCTACCTCATCGCCCGACAAGCTAATGACTTTGTTGCCTGGTTCATCAGGTGCCTCAGTCACGATGGCCCCATTTGTTGCCACCCAACCGTTTTTATTGTTGAGCGGACCACTGGTTACATTGGATAAATCATCGACAACATCCCAAGAATAAGGCGGGCCGTTATATCCATCTCTTTCACACTCCCCAGCAGGATGAGTCAGGTTCTTCTGAGTGGGGTCAACATATATATCGTCGAAGTAAAGTCGATCCCCTCTTAATCCACTTCTGGTAACGAAGGTGCTTAATGGATTGCTCCCACCATTTCGGAAATCAAAGGTTGTGTAGCCGTTGCTGGCTAAAATCCTAGGCTCATAATGCTCTTCTCCACCTAAAACAAAAATGTTGTAATTGTCATTGGCGTTGTCTGCAACTAACCAAACGCAATACCAAGTGTCATCTCTATAATTATTCTGTACACCCAAATAGTCATCGCCGCTACGAAGCTTAAAATCACCTGGGTCTGATGGTTGACTGCCAATTTGAAGTTCAAAATCATTAAATTGGGTTGGATCAGACTGGCCCGAAACTCCACCAAACATGTCAGGCTCTCCCACTTTTCGCATGCGAAAGAAGACGGTTCCCGTTGCACTATTTAAAATTGACTCAGGGAAAGCTTTAGATGCGCTTTGGTCCTTTCCTTCAACTTGGACAACCTTGTTGTTAGAGTCCTTTGGATCGATAACGACCTCAACATCATCTGAGGCTGACCAGTTAGCTTGACCATCAATTTTTCCAAGGGCTAGTTCGGTGAAGTTGTCAACTTCTTGCCAACCAGCTGGCGGGTCAGGGTCATTCGGCCCATGACAATAACCATCAGGTTGGGTGTAATTAAATTCCCCTGCATCAATGAAGATATCATCAATATATAACGAGCCGCTATCGAGACCATTTCTTGCAAAAAATGTCTGGAGGCTATTGTCTCCACCGTTACGGAATTGAGCATTTTGATGTATCCAGTTCTGCTCATATGCGATGCCACCTTGCACATAGGTGTTAAAGAGGTTTGTCGAATTATCAAAATGCAACCATACACAATGCCATTCATTTTCGACAAATGTGGCAGGAGGGGTAATAAAGCTGTCTCCGTCCCGAATCCGAAATTTGTCTGGATGTATCGATTGAGCCCCAAACTGCACTTCATAGTCATCGAACTCGGCAGGACTGCTTATGTCAGACGCACCACCAAATGCATCAACATTACCGGTTCTGCGCAGCCGGAAAAACAAGCTTCCTTTGCTGTTATTTGAGATGAGTTCAGGAAAAGCCTTGTAAGCAAAGCTGTTTGAATCTGAAATGTGCAGAACTTTGTCATTGCTGTTGTCAGGGTCGGCTGTAACAACAACGCCACTGGATGCCTCCCAGCCATTTTTATTGTCGATAGTTCCATTGTTTAAATTGTTAAAGTTATCGACTTCTTGCCAGCCATTGACTGCTAAATAGGGGCAATCGCCACCGGGATTTCCGTAATTTGTAGCTCCGGCGTCGACATAAATATCATCGAGATAAAGAATGCCATCGTCCAATCCGCTCCGCGCAAAGAATGTGGCTAAAGGATTAGCTCCCCCGTTTCTGAAGCTGAACGCAGACTCGGTCCCATCTGATAAAGATGTTCGACTATTGTATTGACCACCACTAACGTGGACCGCATAGTCGTCTTGTAAATTGTCTGTTACTAACCAAACACAATACCAAGTCTCCGCTTTAAATTCATCGGCTACACTTGCGAAATTTGAACCATTGCGTATTCTAAAATCACCAACTGCATTCAGCTGTGTTCCAACCTGTGTTTCAAAATCGCTAAAATTCATCGGATTCGCAACATCTGATAATCCCCCAAAAGCATCGACATTTCCGCTACGACGTATACGGAAAAAGAGTGTCCCGGTCTCTGAATTGATGATTGATTCGGGGAGGGCTTTATAGGCACTTTTGTCTTTGCCCATAACGCCTATTACTTTGTCGCTACTGTTGTCTGGATCGGCCGTAACAACAATCTTGTCATCGGCCTTCCATCCATTTTGATTGTTGATTGGCCCATTGTTTAACGCTTCAAAGTTATCAACTTTTTGCCAGCCTTCTGTTGGTTCTGGCTCATCGTCCGATTCACAATCATCAGTCGGCCGGGTTTGATCACTTTTTCCAAAGCTAAAGTAGATATCATCTAAGAGCAACGTCCCCTCATCTTCCCCACTGCGTGCAAAAAACGTCTGCAGTGTTCCGTCTGACTCATTTCTATAACGAAGTGGGTCATCCGAAATTTGTACGCGCTCAGAAAACTCGCCTCCCTCAGTGTACATCCAGTACCCTGCGCCAAATTCGCTGCTATTAGATGCAACAACCCACACACAATACCATTGATTATTTTCAAACCCTGATTGATACCTAAATAGGTCAAGGCCGTCACGCATTGCAAAATCGCCAGCATGGGCTGATTGAGCACCAACTTGGAGTTCAAAATCATCAAATTCTGCCGGATTTTTGCTGCCGGTAGCTCCTGCAAATGCATCTGTGTTTCCATTGCGACGCATACGGAAAAACAATGTGCCTTGTTCATTAAGAAAGCGAAGGGAGGTAGGCAGCGAATGATAGGCACTTTGGTCGCTTCCTGAAATACTTAAAATCTTGTTGCTGCTATTGTCCGGATCAGACGCAACAACAGCTTTAGTATCGGCCGTCCAGCCATTTTGATTATGTACAGGGCCATTATTTAATCCTTCAAAATCATCGACTTCTTGCCAACCCTCAACCGGATCTGGCTGGCTAATAGCTGGGCAATCACCATTAGGGTGTTTCGTATTCAGGCCGGATGCATCGACATATATATCATCAATATACATGGCACCACCACCAGTCCCACTCTTAGCGAAAAATGATCGAATTGGGTCGTGACCACCATTTCGAAAATCAGAATTGTATTCGACCCGAAATGTAGATTCAGAGTCTTCCCTCATCTCTCCTCCCTTGATATTTGTGCTAAAACTGTCGAATGAATGATTGGCGATTAACCAAACACAATACCAAGTATCTTCTTCAAATTTAGGCGACTGATAAGATGGAGAGATAAAATTGTCGCCGTCTCGTATTCGAAATTCTTCTGGGTGAGATCCTTGCGCCCCAATTTGGATTTCATAATCGCTAAATTCAGAGGGAGAACTTAAATCTGATGCGCCACCAAATGCATCGACATTGCCAGTTCTGCGCATGCGGAAAAAGAGGGTTCCCCAATTGGTACTTGTGATCTCTGTAGGAAAGGCTTTGTAGGCATAGTCATTGGAGCCTGGGATATACAGCACTTTGTCGCTACTGTTGCTTGGATCGGTTGTGACTATGACGCCATCAGTTGCCTGCCAGCCATTTTTGTTATCAATGTCACCATTGCTAAGATTGTTGAAGTCATCAACTTTTTGCCATCCATTTGCGTTCGAGTGAGGGCAATTTACACCATTGGGTATTGATGGCCGCCAATCCCCCGCATCAAAATGGATATCATCTAAAAATAGCGTTCCTGCATCAAGACCGCTTCGGGCAACGAATGTTTGCAGTGAGTTACTACCCCCGTTACGAAAATCAAAAAGACCAATGTTATTGGATAATAATCGAGTGCTGTTTTCAAACTGTCCGCCTCGCATGTAAACCTGACTGTTATCGGCCGCATTATCAGTTATGATCCAAACACAGTACCAATCGTTTTCTTGGAAAGCTTCATTGGCGCTAAGAAAATTAGCACCATCCCGAACTCTAAACTTTTCAGGTGTAGCAGATTGCGAGCCAAATTGAGTTTCAAAATCACTAAAGTTAGAGGGGGCGCTCACATCAGATAAGCCACCAAATGCATCTGGATTTCCACTGCGACGCATACGAAAGAAAAGTGTTCCTGTTTCATGATTCAAAATTGGCTCAGGTAATGGTTTGTAGACACTCTTATCTTCTCCGGAGATGCTAAGCACTTTTCCACTGTTGCCGTCTGGGTCATTTGCGACCACAATGCTATTGGATGCATTCCACCCATTTTTCCCATCTATAGGCCCATTACTTAGCGCATTAAAATTCTCAATAGATTGCCACCCTTCGGTTGGTTCCGGCTCATTTGAAGAAGGGCAATCACCGCTGGGTTTCGATAGATTGCTTTGGCCCGCATCAGCATAGATATCATCAAAGTAGAAGGTGCCTGCATCCTGGCCACTGCGCGCAAAAAAAGTTTTTAGGCTGTTGCTACCGCCATTTCTAAAGTTGAAGGTAGATGTGCTCCCGGCCGACATTTGTGTTACTCCATCATATTGCCCCCCTTCCACATAAGCCGAATAGCTGTTGCTGCTATTATTTGCAACCAGCCAAACACAGTACCAAGTGTTGTTATCAAACCCGCCTGAACTTTGCAGGAAGTTCCCTGCACTACGCACCGTGAAGTCTCCTTGATGGGCCGATTGTGCCCCAAATTGAGCCTCAAAATCATTAAAAGCTGTTGGAGTACTTAGATCAGATGCGCCACCAAAAACATCCGCATTGCTATTGCGCCGCATTCGGAAAAATATTGTTCCGGTTGAACTGTTGCTAATTGACGAAGGGAATGCTTTATAAGCTTGATTATTTTCCCCTGCAATATTTAGCACTTTGTTGCCGCCATCGGCCGGGTCATTCGTAACTGAGACCTCCCCTACCGTAGACCAGCCATTGTCCCCATTAATATTCCCAGACAAACTCTCAAAGTCATCGACTTTTGCCCATGCAAGCTGATCATCGGCCCCATAAAGTGCATTCCCCGAACTGACAAACAATGCAAATAAAGTGACAAGTGTCACGAACAAGGGCTTTTTATAAGACGGATGCGAAGTGTAAACTGAATTCATCTGATAACTCCTAAGCTGGTTCAATAGGTTGGTTGTAGTTATTTATGCAGAGATAGGTAGATCTTGATAGCTCCCAAACATAAGTAATACGCATTCCAATGACCTGATGGCGTTTCCTCTGCGCCTAATTACTGTTAAATAGTATACAGGGAGCAACTCGAATCAGCTAAAAGGCGCAAAGATATTGTAAAAAATGACAGGGTTCTGATTGATAGATAGGCCAAGGGCCCTGTATTACAAACTAGGGTAGTGGCTCAGATATTCATCCGCAAAAGCCTGTAGCCGATTTTCCCGAATGGCCAGACGCATGTCTTCCATCAGGCTAATCAAGAAACCGATGTTGTGCATTGAAAGCAAAATGTGTCCCAAAATCTCATTCGATTTGATCAGGTGATTGATGTAGGCACAGCTGAACTCTTTCACCGCACTGTCAGGCGTAATCGGCCGGTCGTCTCGCTTAAACTTTGCATTCTTGAGGTTATGACGACCCCCTTTATAAAAGGCTGATCCATGGCGGGCCAAACGGGTCGGTAGTACACAATCGAAAATATCAATGCCCCGCAGCACCCCATTGATTAAATCTTCAGGTGTCCCAACCCCCATCAGATAGCGGGGTTTTTCTTCAGGCAGAATCGGCCGAAGCCAATCTAAAACCTGAGCCATTTGAGTCTTCGTTTCACCCACCGCTAAGCCCCCAATCGCATACCCCGGGAAATCATGTTCCATCATGAACCGAGCACTTTCCTCACGTAGATCTTGAAAGATGCCACCCTGCACGATGGCGAACAGCGCTTGATCGTCTCGCTTTTTCGCTTCAAGGCAGCGTAAAAGCCATGGGTGTGTCCGGTTGAGCGAATTTTTGACGTACTCATACTCATTCGGCGGTGGGCATTCATCGAACGCCATAATAATGTCAGCCCCCAGATTTTCTTGAATAGCGATGCTGCTTTCAGGGGTAAAGCGATGCATTGAGCCATCAATGTGGGATTTAAACGTGACCCCATCGTCATCGATTTTGTTGGTGTCGCTCAGGCTAAACACTTGGAATCCACCGCTGTCGGTTAGCATCGGGCCGTCCCAACGCATGAAGTTATGCAAGCCGCCCATGTCACGCACTAGATCGTCTCCCGGCCGCAGATAAAGATGATAGGTGTTGCTCAGCACCAATGAAGCACCCAGCTCCTTTAAGTCACGTGGTTGGGTTGCTTTAACCGTTGCGGCCGTCCCAACGGGGGCAAACACCGGGGTTTCTAGCGGTCCGTGTGGCGTTTGGAAAATGCCGTTGCGTGCGCCAGAGTCATCTTTGGCTGTAATTGTGAATTCAAACATGGAGGAGAGGTGGCTTTAGTCGCCTAAGGAAATGCCCATTGAACGGGCTGCTAAGATGGAGTCACTATCGAGCGGAACTTGTTTCATTTTGCCAGCGATTTGATCCAGCGGAATATAAGCGATTGTCGGTGGATTCAGCGCAACCATTACGTTTCGTTGGCCTTCAGCGATGGCGCGCACGGCCGCCGTGCCAAAGCGTAACGACAGCATTCGATCACGTGTCGTGGGTGAACCACCGCGTAATAAATGACCTAGCACCACACAACGGGTTTCTTTTCCAGTCAGCTCTTCTAAGGCATGAGCGACCTGGTGCCCCATCCCGCCAATGCGTTCCGCTTGGCCTACGTTCTTGCCAATAATAGAAATTTCTCCATCAATAGGTTTGGCACCTTCACCGACGACAATAATTGAAAAGTTCCGGCCGCGACTGGTGCGTTCGCTACATTTGCCTGCAACTTTATTAATATCGAATGGGATTTCAGGGATAAGAATCGCATCGGCCGTGCCTGCTAACCCAGCGAATAGGGCGATCCAACCTGCGTAACGCCCCATCACTTCAACCACCATAATGCGATTGTGCGACGCGGCCGTAGTGTGCAAGCGGTCAATGCACTCTGTGGCAAAGTCGATGGCGGTGTCAAATCCAAAGGTGGCAATTGTCCCTTCAAGGTCGTTGTCGATTGTTTTGGGGACGCCGATGACATTGATGCCCGACCGCCGGCCGATCTCGTCCGCAATCGTTAGAGAGCCATCGCCCCCAATTGCGATTAAGGTGTCAAAGCCATTTTCATTAAAATAATCTGTTAGCTCTTGTGAACGATCAACTTCAACCCAAACCCCCGCCTCATTTAAAACCGGGTATTGAAGCGGATTGCCTCGATTGGTTGTGCCTAAAATCGTTCCGCCCAGATGCGTAATCCCCCTTACCGCATTTAAGTCGAGCGGGATGACACCCCCATTTGGAAACTCGTCCGGGGCCAGAATGCCTCGGTATCCTTCACGGATTCCCCAAACTTCCCAGCCTAAATTGACGGCCGAGAGCACCACTGAACGAATGACGGCGTTAAGGCCCGGAGCGTCTCCCCCGCCTGTATTAATAAGTAGTTTTCTCTTTTCCATAACTAAGTTTGATTATTTCTAATTTAAATTGTTGACAGATTATAATCGCTAAGGATACCAGTCGCTCTATCTGATGGGTAATTTTCTTCTATTGTGATGATCAATTGTGTGGCGCATAAACTAAGGGTCAAGTAATATTTTTGCTCACTAAATTAGAAGCTATTCAGAGGAAGTAAATGAGTGTGATTTCTGCATCGATCGGGGGTTTTCATGTTCGGAATGCATCAAGTTGGACAATTTTTGTTTTTGGCTTGATGGCTTTTATTTTGGGGGTAGTTGGGATCATTTGGCCAGAGAGCACCCTGTTTCAATTGGGTTTTGATATTGTTGATCGGGCTGACCGGGCCGGATTTGATTACACCATCGTGTTTATCACTGCGTCAGCGATGGCTTCATTTAATATCGGTATCTATTATATGTTGGCGGCCGGGTATAACCTGCAACGCTTCTTTCAGTGGACCGTTGTTTTTCGCTGCGTCACATTTGTCGTTTTTATGTTGCTCATCTTTAGAGGGCAGGCACCCGTAAAGTTTATGACGGTTCCTATTTGGGAGCTGACCGGAGCGGTCGCTACCGGCATTGCATTATGGGTCGAGCAGAAAAACACCGCCTGAAATTAATCTTTTTTGTTCGGAATCGCGCAAGCGTCTGTGCTGCCGGGCATTTTATGCCGATTGTCCGCAATCCATTTGTACACATGATCCTGTAGCTGTCGGATGCCAGGCACATAATAGAGCCAGGTAAACGGCCAAGCCCACCACACATAGCGCATTGCCAAATTGATCGCTTCAGCCCCACCGGTTAAGCGGCCATCGGCCGTTACAAACCATGCCTGCGTTAGCCCATCCTGCATCGTAAGACCTAGCTCATCCATTTGCTCAGGAATAAACTGCCATCCTTTTAATTCGACTTGATTCCTCGTCCACGCCTCTACAAGACGTGCTGTTTTTTCTCAAAAGCCGCAGTCAGCATCGTAAATCATTAAGGGGCGTTGTTGAATCGTTTGTGTTGTCATATTGATAAGTATAGTCTGATTTGATTATGTTCGGGGGCAAGTTCTAACCTGATTCAGCTCGTGTTTTAATGACCTCAAGCAGGTTGTTTTGAAAGTCACGCATGATCAGGTTGGTCCAGATGGCACCGTATGCATTAAATTGCGTCGTCAGTGTATGCTCTGAGATCAGGTGCAAGATCACTGTCCCATCGGCCAATGGCTCGATTTCATAGCGGGCTGACTTTAGATCAAGATATTCTCCATCGATTTGCTGGAGCGGCTCAGGTAAAAGCGCACGATTAACTCGTTCAATCGAATAGGTGACTGACTGTTCAAACGTCATTTCGGTGACCACTTCACGGAATTGCAGTCCGTCTTCAAAGCTTGCAATGCGCACTGCGCCCAACTCAATCTCATCCATTTCGGCCGAAATTGGCCGGGGGACCCCCACCAAGTCATACCAAGTTGAGGATTGATCTTCGGCCGTCATATCTGGCACATTTCCGATTTGTGCCCAAACGTCGGCCGGAGTCGCATCGATCTGAATACTCACACGTGTGAGCGTTTCTCTGATTGGTGATTCAACCTGACCTTCAAGTGGAGCCAGTGCAAACGGCGATACCAAGAAGATCAGCAGGGATAAGTTGGTTGCTTCTAACTGGCTTTTGTGAATCGCAAAAATGACCGCACCACCGATGCTGGCGAGCAAGAAGACTAGCGGAGATGCTAAAATGACACACCCCCAAGCCTCTGCTTCAAACGCAACCAAAACGGCCATAAACAGCATGCAGGGCACCCACGGCCGTAAAATCGCCTTGGTCCAATTTAGGTCGTTGTCTCCCATGAGCGGCCAGATGGCTAGTGCACCTACGCCCAGCGGCAAGATGAAAATAAAACTGATCGTCATCATGACCAGAATATCTTCACTGACAAAGGCGGTGTGGGCCGCTATGCCAAAGCTAGTGGCGATTAAAATTGAAAGGATGTCACTAAAATATCTTTTGAAAAAAGTCATAGGTTGAATATACCGAATCTGGCTTAATTAATTTGCCATATTTTTGCCGGTTTCCCTAAATTACCTTAGTGCTGTTGGTCACGAATAGATATGACCCTCGTCATCTTTTGACGATTTTTGCGCGGCCGATGCTAAAATCTTTCTGATGGGCAATAATCAGTTTTAATAAGTGGCCCATTCCCAACTAACTTTCGGTAGATGACAAACCAACAAACCAAACAACCAACTAACCCACTAACCAAACGCCAAGCATGGATTACAGCCGCCCGGCCACGCACCTTGCCGTTGGCCCTTGCCAGCATCGCATTAGGTGGATTTTTAGCTGGAGGCAACGGGAAATTTAATCTGCTGGTTGTTTTGCTCAGCGGCTTGTGCATGACATTTATGCAGATACTGTCTAACTTTGCGAACGATTATGGTGACACAAAGCATGGGGCTGATAGTGACCAGCGTGACGGCCCAAAGCGAATGACTCAGCTTGGTTTAATTACGCAAAGTGAGATGTTGCGTGCGATGTTAGGAAGTGCGGTTTTAGCCGCCATTGCAGGGCTAGCGGCCCTGTTTGTTGCCTTTGGTGTGCAGCAGGCTCTGCTGATCGTCTTATTTTGTGGGATTGGTGGCGCCGGGATTTGGGCCGCTATCGCATACACAGCGACAGACCGGCCGTACGGCTATATGGGGTTAGGCGATCTGTTTGTTCTGCTGTTTTTTGGGGCGATCCCGACGCTTGGCACGTACTATTTACAGGCTAAATCATTTGATGTTCTGCTTTTGCTCCCGGCCCTAGCAGGCGGGTTGCTAGCTGTAGCGGTGCTCAACGTCAACAACATGCGCGATATCGAATCGGACCAAGCGGCCGGCAAGCAGTCGATCCCTGTACGCTTGGGGCTAGAAAAGGCGCGACTCTACCACTATTCACTTTTGTCCGGTGGGCTGATTTTGGCGATTGTTTTTACCATGCTCGATTATCGCTCAGCATGGCAATGGCTATTTTTACTGACACTGCCGATCTTTGGACTCAACGTAAAACAGATCGCAAAGTTGTCTGGCTCTGGCCTTGACCCAATGCTCAAAAAGACCGTCTTGCTAACCGTGGCTTTTGTCTTCACATTTGGTATCGGCTGGGCTTTAACCTGATCTAAAGCTATCAAAAATGAAACGCATAATCGGCATTCAAGGGGGGCAGGGTAGTTACAACGAGGTAGCTATTCGAGAGCATCTAAACACCATCGAGTGTGAGGCTGAAATCCAATACCTGTACAGCTCACAGAATGTTTTTAATGCTTTAGAAGCAGGTCAAATCGAATGGGGGCAGTTTGCAATTAAAAGCTCTTTTGGGGGCTATGTCGTAGAAAGCATGGAAGCTATCGCCGGTTTTCTGGCGGCCGGGAATGGGATCAATGTCACTGCAAACTATCAAATCCCTATCGTGCATTGCCTGATGGGGCACCGGTCTGCAACCCTTGAAATGATCAAGAAAATTATCAGTCATCCGCAAGCGATTAAAGAATGCAAAGAACAGCTAGATGGCCATTACCCACAAATTGAGCAGATCGAAGGTGTTGGAGACTATTCTGATCCGGCCAAAGTTGCGCAGGGGATTGCAACCGGCCACTTTGAGCCAGACACCGCAACGTTAAGCAACCCACGTATCGCAGAAATCTATGGGCTAAAACTTTTGAGCCAAGGGCTGCAAAACGCAAAAGGGACACACACCCAGTTTCTTTTGGTTGAACGAGTTAAAAAATTGTAGAGTAATTTATTAAGTAAAATCGCTGGGGCTTACTCGGCCGTCAAAGATGTTGGCCGCTACACTTTGCACTTCTAGCCTGCACCCTTGCTCTCCTATTGGATGAAGTACAAAAATCGGAATATTTAGTGCATAAGCAAATGCGATCTCCATGAGCGTGTTCGCACCGATGTACCCTTTGATACCGTTCTTCGCATAATTAGCAATCAGTAGATAGTCAGATTGGCGAATCAAGGCCAAATGCTCATCGATAAAGCCACGCTTTCTTTTGTTGGCCTCTTCGGCCGAAAGATTGTCCCAATTAAGGTCATTTTCACTGCGCTGGGGGGTGTATGTCTCAAACCCACCTGATTGCAGCTCGCTAGCAAGCTGTTCCATCTCATCGATAAAGGCCATCGATCCACAAATTGTTATCGTGTTGTTTCTCATTGATTTAACCGTCCTAGACCATTGTGTCTTGCTTGTTGCCTCTCCTATCTTGTATCATTCACTCAGCATTATGTCTACATAACAAAAGATAGCTTAACGGCGAAAATTATGATTTTCTCAGATAACTCAAATATACAAATCGCCTAAGCATAACTATGCCAACAGATTTGGATTTCCAATGGTTGACCACCCCCGCAATTAATTTGCCTGACACCTTTTTGGGTTGGGGCTATTTTGCTGTATGGCTCATTATTCTGGGCGGGATCATTTGGTTCGGCCGGGATAGTTATCGCAGAGTAACCGCCCGCCAATGGGGATTAACGGCCGTTTTTCTACTGTTCGCTATGCTCGAAGTCATTCCGCGGTTTGAGTTATCGGGCGGCATGTTACTGCCACCTGTTAATCAAGCTGGGGGGGCGGCCGTCGTTTATCGGCCGTTAGGGTTTACCACTGTTGCACTGGCCGCATGGTATTTAAACCCGATGTTGGCTCTGATTGTCGGCCTAGCTGAAGGCTTGAGCCGTGCTCTGTGGGGGTCACATCAGATCGCTGAGATTTTTCATTACGGCTTTATCGCTTGGGGCGTTAGCCTGCTCATCCAGCAAAAAATCCCCGGTTATCGCTGGGCCGTATTACGAGTCCCGCCGATTACATCTACTTTAGCCCAACTGCTTGTCGGTTGGCCGCTCGTATTTGCGGCGACCTTCTTTTTAGTTCCGGCCGGTTCTCGACTTGTCCCATCGCTCGATTTGGCACTGTCTACCGCTCAACCTCAGTGGATCGTCGCCCTGCTCGAAGGCTTGGTGAGTGGTGGTGTTGTCTGGCTGGCGCAGCGTTTGATTCAGCGTCAAACAGATTCTGGATTAACATCGTCTCCCATTGATAGTGAGATGCGCTATTGGCTACCGCTCCAATTTTTGCTTTACTCCGTTATTTTGCTGACCTTGTTAGGAACGGCCGTGTCTGTAGTTGGATACAATTCAACCCGCACATTGGTTCAAACACAGATCGCTCAGCAGGCAAATGAAGTGAGCCGCACCATCCCATCTTTTATCGGCACACGCCAAAGTGTATTGCTTGAGTGGGGCGACGATCCTCGTTTACATAGTGATGAGCGTAACAGCCAACAGGCTAGCCTCGAAGAGCTTTTTAGGACCGGAACATTTTTCCGCCGTCTGATATTAGTTGATGGAGCTGGAGAAGTTTTAGTCAGCGTGCCTGCTGGCGAACCGGTTGCTTTAAGCGAAGCAGAGAAACAATCTCTTGAAACAGTTACCCGTTTGGACAGTCCGGACCAAGCCCTTTCGACTATGCTCGATGGGCATCCGGTTATGTTGTCATTGGCGGCTCCGGCCGTGCCTAATGCCGATGAATCAGGCCAAAGCGAGCCGCTCTTTTTAATCGGCCGGATTCCTGATCAGATTTTGGGTGAGCTACTGCACGGTGTTGTGTCAGAGGGCAATGGGAGCAAAGGGTACATCATTGGTGAAAATCGCCTGATCTTGGCTCATACAGAACCAATCCAACAGCCGGAATTTGAAGATGAATTTCCAACTGGTGTTACTGTTTTAGAGGCTCCTATCAATTTGCGAAACCCAGGTCTGTTTTTTGTGCGAGCCGATACGCTAACCAATGAGCGTGAGCTTGAATACCGCAGCCCGCCGGGGGATGGTCATCCTTGGACCGTTGTTGTTGAAGTGCCGATGGCAAGCGTGTTGTTACAGACGGTGCGTTTGGTGGCTCAAGTTCTATTTATTATTTTTGGGATGACGATCCCGTTTGCTATTTTCTTGTCCCTACAAAGCGCAGCTTGGGGGGAACGGCTTAAAAACTTGGTGGCGGCGGTTGAACAGGTCCCCACTCGAGAGGCGGGACAGCTTTTAGTGCCGGTTGATGTGCTGGGTGATGATGAGATCGGCCGGTTAGGCACTGCGTTCCAAGAGATGCAGATGAGTCTAGATCAACAGATGGGAGAACTGAATTTGCTGTTGAATGTGAGCCAGGGGGTGGCTCAAGTTCAACAAAATATCCGGCCGGGTATCAGCAAAATATTGGAGCAGATGGTAGAGGGAACAGAGGCGGCCGGGGCGCGCATTGTTTTAACTGTACTCGGAAATCCGATCCGGGTGGGGGAAGGTGTGCTAGATGCCGAGATGGCCAACTATGATCAAAAGGTCCGGCCGTTATTGGTTGAAAATCAAGATTTGGTTTTAGCGACTCCTGATGCATTGCAACGCGTGTTTGACTTCCCTAATGACAAAAATCTGCCTTTCCAGTCAGCCATCGCTTATCCGTTGCGAGGCTCTAATCAAACGGATTATGGGTATATGTGGCTCGTGTGGGATGAGCCGCATACGTTCCATGAATCTGAACGCAAACTGATTCGTTCGCTTTCGGAGCAGGCTTCTGTGATGGTGCAGAATTGGTATTTGTACCTAAGTGTAGAGCGCAGGCGGCGTGAATTGGGGGCGGTTTTAGATGCAACGGCCGACCCTGTCATCGTTACCGATGCCAATAACAAGATTTCTATTTTAAACCCGGCCGCTTATACCGAGCTGGGGATTACCGAAAGATTGCATCGCTCGTTGGTTGCCAATCTTATTCCTCAGGCAGAATTGGTTGAGATTTTGACCGCTCCCCATGAGAAGGGGACGATGGTCGAAGAGATTACGCTAGAAAGTGGTAAAACATTTAACGTGACCGTGTCGGTCATTCCAGGGCAAAGTGGCAAGGTGGCTGGACGTGTTGCCGTGCTGCGTGACGTGTCTGAAATGAAAGAAATCAGCGAGATGAAGTCAGACTTTGTACGGTTAGCGTCACATGATCTCAAAGATCCAATTACCATTGTGAATGGCTATATCCAAATGTTGCCGCTGACCGGGCCGCTTAACGACAAACAGAAAGACCAGGTTGATCGGATTCAAGGGGCCATGAATGCGATGCAGAAGCTGGTTGAAGATATCCTGAATATTACAAGGCTTGAAGCGGGTCTAGCGCTTGATACGTTGCCGGTTTCAATCCCGGATATTTTTGCTGCAGTGGCACATACGTTTGAATCTTTGGCTGAAAATGCTGGTAATCGTATTGTTATTGAAGATGCAGGCCCGGTTCCTTCATTGCAGCTTAGCCCAACTTTTGCGCAACAGGCTGTGGCTAATCTTGTTTCGAATGCGCTGAAATATGCTCCAAATAGTGGAGATGTGGTTTTGAAAGCGGAAGTCGTCGGAGATGAAGTTGTGATTAGCGTCGCCGATCAAGGACCTGGCATCCCGGCCGCGATTCAGGGACAACTGTTCGAGAAGTTCTTTCGTTTTTCACAGCCGGGACAAGCGCGTACTAAGAGCCATGGTTTAGGTCTTTCGTTTGTTGAACTGGTCGCAGAGCGGCACAACGGCCGTGTATGGTTTGAGAGCACTGAAGGGGATGGCTGTACGTTTTTCCTCGCGTTTCCAAACGAGCCAGCTTCACTTTATTAATTTCGTTATTCACTCATTTGTAGTTATGTCCATTCTGAGAGTTTTTACGACGCTGACCATTGTTTTTAATATCCTTTTAGGGGGCTTGGGCTTGTTTGGCTATTTCTGGCGGCCGATTTTTCGAGATGGCTCTACAAACGCACCATATGTACTCCTACGCCTTTATTCTTGGTTAACCCCTCGTGGGACAGCAGTGATTTTAGGGCTTTGGCTACTGTTTTGGCTTTTCGCCCTAATCGGTCGTTTTGTTTCAAAAGACGGTGGCAAAACCTTTGGCCCGCTGATAGGCGTTTTGCGGATTGGTTTGATCATTGCGGTGCTGGCTTCCATCCCTTCTTTTTTAGTTAGCCATGAGCATATTAGCGAAGAAAGTTATAACGAGAGTAACTATAATCTCATGAAAGAGACGAGCTTTGGCCAAACAAGTTTACTGGTGGTTCGGTGCTCTGACTCGAGCCAATTCTCTTGCAAAATGGAAGAACGAGTTAACGTCAATCTACCTCCAGACCCAACTCCAATACCCATACAACCTACCCGTGTTGTTGAAATCGAAGGGCATGAAGTGATTCTTATTCCAAACTATATTAAGACCCCGACACCACCAGTTGCTTTTGGGATCGAGGCTGATTCTGGAGATCTGGGTGTACGGATTGGGAACCAGTGGGGGATCATAGCGACCGTCCAAGTGCCAACGCCGATTGGCACACCAAACCCTGAGGCGGGCGAATAGTCATTTTATGATTAAGCTTTCTGGACTGACCAAAAACTACAGCCTGAATCCGGTTTTACGCGGGGTTAATTTACATGTCAAAGAGAAAGAGTTCGTTGGGTTAGTTGGGCCGAATGGGGCCGGCAAGACAACTTTACTGCGTATCGTTGCGACTCTTCAGCGACCAGGAGGCGGCAAAGTGAGCGTGGGTGGCTGGTCACTGCCCGATGAGGCAGACCAAGTGCGCCGCCATATCGGTATGATTTCTCATCAGGCGATGGTCTACGGTGATCTAAATGCGGTTGATAACTTGATGTTTTACGCCGGACTGTACGGGCTAGATAACCCGATGGACCGAGTGACGAGTTTGCTCAATACGGTTGGTTTAAAACGACGAGTGAATGACCCGGTGCGTACTTTTTCGCGCGGGATGATGCAGCGTTTGGCGATTGCACGCGCAACCTTGCATGACCCTGAGGTGCTATTGCTCGATGAACCATACACTGGCTTAGATAGCTCTGCGATTAGTTTGTTAGATGAGCTCCTGGCTCAGCAGCATGCGGCCGGGCGCACTATTTTGATGATCACGCATGATTTTGTAAACGGGCTGTCGCAATGTGAGCGGGTCGCTATTTTGAATAAAGGTAAAATTGCGGCCGAAGTTGATATGAAGACGATCAAGACTGGCGAATTTATTGATCAATACCGAGAGATTACGAAAACCTAAGCATATCTTGCTGTTAGGCCAATAGAGCTGTTTACTACTTAAGATAATCTTATGGCTTTGTGGTTCGATTGTGTAATTGTTTCGCAGAGTTGTCACCGTAAAATAGACAGTCGGTTTATGCTTATATTGGAATGATTTGGTTCCTGTTCTATGCTAAATTAGGCGCTGTGAAAATAGCTAAAACAGGTTGATTCTTACGATAAGGAATCGTGCAATAGACCTATCGCCTACTATTCTGGTTGCAACCGGTCTCTTTCAATTTATAATCAGCAGTATTCAAGTTATTCATTAAAGGCAATCCCATGGCCCGCAGAAGAAAAGAAAAACGTAAAAAGATTCTACTTGTAGACGACAATCACGAAACGCTTGAAATAATCGATCACCTGATTAAATTACGCGATGATCGGATTGACGTTGTTGGCTCACCTTCGGCCGAAGAAGGGATGCTTGGCCTGTCAGGTATCGACTTGCTCGTCACTGACCTGCGCCTGCCAGGCATGGGCGGAGTCGATTTAATTAAGCGAGCCCGCCGTAGAAACAAAGAATTGCCTGCTATTATCATTTCTGGCCTCGATGAGCCTGAAGCCAAAAAACAAATTGGTGATGTTGAAATCGTCGCCTTTGTTGCGAAGCCTTATAAGCCAGATGAACTTATTAACTTGATTTTGCAGGCGGTTTGGGGCGATGATGCACCTCTCCCTCCAGCAAAACCAGATGCAGCTTCAGCTGTGCCAGTTGAGTCTGATATTGCTACGCCTCGCTCAGATGTTTTTCATCCACCATTATCAACAGAAGTTATTTCACGGCTGGAACAGCTTAAATCCAGGACCCAAGCCCACCAAGTTATTCTCTGGTCACTTGATGGCACCCTGCTCTATGTTTTTGATGAAAAAGAACGACGTGGTGTTGAAAAGCTAGGAAAGTTGGCGATAACTTCTATCACCAGTGGATTAGAAATGCTTGTGCGTAGTGGTAGTACGCCGACTCGTTTGATGAACGTATTGGATGGGGATCCGTATGAAATCGTACTCGCTTATGTTAAAAGCAAAGGGGACTATTGTCTGGCTATTGTGCTAGATGGTGGCGGGAAGTTAGGCACCGTTTGGGGAGCCGTGCAGCGGACTGTGGCTGATTTAGCCATTCGGTTGGCCCCTGAAGAAAAGCTTCCTGCAAAACCGGAAGCGATTGTACCTAAAGATATTTTAGAAGATAGTATTGAGGAAGTCCTCGATATTGAACCTGAAAAGACGATTCCTGAACCGCAAACTCCTGTTGTTGAGCTTAACCCCATTGCGTCTGATGAAGATTTAGAATTGCTCATTGACGGCTTTATGGATGAAGAAATTAGTGACGATGAGCTAGATGATTTCTGGAATGTTACGCCCTCTTCTGAATCAGACGATCCTGCCCCTGCGGAAGAAGTAGCGTCTGTCGAAGCAAAAGCAGAACCAGTCGTTGAAAAAAGTGAACCTGCACAGCCAGAATTGGCCGAAGCCGCCAAGACTCAGCAAGCTCAGGCAGATGAAGGCGAGCCTGACTTAGAGATTGCTGATATCCCAGGGCTTGAAGCTATTTTAGTTGAAGGTGGCGAAATTGTTGATGAGCGCTGGGAAGAGGTCAAAGGACTGCTTGGTTTAGATAGTGCGGCCGACGAATTTTGGGAGCAGGCGGTTGCTGAGAATCTGGAAGCTGCGGCTAAAGACTCGGCAGGAAAACCTTCTGGCATAATGTCCTACGAAGAAGCTAAAGCCAAAGGGCTGCTGGGCGACTAGATCTCTGATTAAGCGGTTCCAAATAGTGAATGGCTGGCTCGATACCGTCTAAATACATACCAGAGAATGCCTGTCACAATAAACATTTCACCACCATCCTCAATGGTGCCGATAATTTCTTTTGACCCCTCAATCATGATTTTGACATGGAACCAATCAATGATGATGGCAAATGTTGCAAGCAATGCGAGCAGAAAAAATAATATAGTTGACGTTTTGCGGGAGGCTTGATCACCTCTAAAAAGGTGAGCCCAAGCTGCAAATGTGACTAGGGGGATGCCAAATGCGAGCTGCACGCCAACCTCGGTAATATCCCGGCCGCGCACCCCATAATTGTTTTCAACACCAAAATAATCGACCAAGAAAACCCCGATCCGCTCGTGTATGAGCAATGAATCATCTAGCAATACATAAGTAAAGATGAGCACCCATGCCAGATACAGGATGTTTTTGTTTTCGCGCCACAACAAAAAAAGCAATATAACGATGCCCAGCTCTTGAACGTAAAGAAAAATCTCTGACAAACTGTTATCGACTTCAATGTCAAACAGGTCATTCGCTGGCGTTCCCCAATACGTGTGGAAAAGGTGGATGACGATAAAGATGGATGTCACCAAAATGAGGGACGAAAATAATCTTGCTTCTTTGATGTTTTTTAACATAGCGGAAAATTATGCCGTTTTATAGCCAACAAGCCAATTAAAATCATAAAAGAGCTAATTACCTAATGCAAAACCGTGAAAAGAATATCAAGGCTCCGGTTTCCGGTTATAGATAAGGCATTCGGGTTGGTAGCCTGCCGCTTCGTCCAAATTTCTTTGTTTTGCAGTGTGCCTGCTACCATCATCCTACTGGCCTTAAACTTTGGTTATCTGCCTGATCGTTGCCTGAAATTACCGCAAATCTTTCTAAAACCAGAGTAGTGAGTTTAAGCCTATTACTTTCGTCCTAATTCCTTTTCAAGTAACCCTCTTTTCTGCCAAACTGTACCCAACTTGTCTGTGCCAATGTCCGCTATCTTCCCTCGGTAACGGCCTATGTCTGATAACTTTTTCTGGCTCTGAGCGACTTTGCGTCTGGTGATGAGAAAAGAAATATCAAAAATTGTGATGTAATGCAAAAAAATCAAGTTTCCGCTCTAACGGCTTTTTTAACACTTGCACTATTAGCTGCCTCCTTCAGCCCATTTCTTACTTCAAAGAAAGAAATGGCTTTTAAAGGCGCTTTTCAAGAAGACTCAAAAAACAGCTACAGGCTACCTGAGCCTGTTTTGCAGCAAGGCCTAATTGCTGATCCTGAAACAAAATTAATGTATGTGCCGCCCCGTACTTACCCCGGCCGGTCACCGCAACTATCAACCATTCATGTCAATTGGAATCCTGCTTCCTGTACAGGAGAAGTGACACCGTGGCCGGAAGATGCCAAGGTCGCTTTTGCATTTGGAGCGGCCGTTTGGGAAGGCATCATTGCTTCATCTGTCCCAATTGCGATAGATGCCTGCTGGCGGCCGTTAGGTAGTAATGTTCTGGGTGCGGCGGGAGCAACGGGTCTTCAGCGCAACTTTGCTAATGCACCTGAATCAAACACATGGTACCCAGTCGCTTTAGCCAATGCCTTAAGCGAGATGGATCTAAATGGGAATACGGCAGAAATTGGGGCGACATTCAGTAGTCAATTCAGTAATTGGTATTTTGGTACAGACGGGAATCCCGGCCCCAGCCAGTATGACTTTGTCACAGTTGTTATTCATGAGATCGGGCATGGTCTAGGGTTTGCAGGTTCGATGTTTGTTTCCTCTGGAAATGGCCAATATGGATATTCAGGTGTCCCCACAATTTATGATCGTAATGCAGAAAATGGCAGTGGAGTGCCTTTAGTTGGCGGGTTTGCTAACGGATCTGTCGCTTTGGGGAATCAGCTAACGGGTGGCAATGTTTTCATTGATGGAGATGAGGTGCGCAAAGCCAATGGCGGTAATCCGGTCGAACTATATGCGCCTTCAAGCTGGTCACAGGGATCAAGCTTCTCTCATTTAGATGATGTTTTTGACGGATCAAACAACGCACTGATGACGCACTCAATCGCTAATGGTGAAGCGATTCATGATCCGGGTGAAGTGACTTTGGGGTTATTTTCTGATATGGCTTGGCAAGTTGCCGCACCTGGATCACCTCCACCAACTGTTACACCTACTCCAAACCCAACAGTGCCCGCAATTGATGATGAAGCCCCTAAAGCGATTTACCTTCCGGCGATTATGGCTGCATCTGACTAAAGAATGCGGTGGACTATTGGACCTGATCTGACATAATCTAAGCATGCTAGATCAGACATTTTCATTTCAACGAAATGTAGTTGAGTTATCCCAGTTGGGGTTAAATTTGTCGGCCGTTTTTGACGTGCCTCAATTGCCTTCTGCTATCACTCAGGTACTTTGTCAGAATGATATTGAGCTCGATAAATATTCAAGTTTGGTGCTTTTGGGCAATGGGGGGACCGCTTTTTGGGATGCTCTTGACCGATCTGGAATTGACCAGCCTGACCCCATAGATCGGTTCAGTTTAGATTTAACACAGCAATTAATTAACTGCTTGACACCTGATTCACAATCATCAGCCGAGCAGCACCTGATTTTGTATCCTCAAACCGACTTTATTATTCCGTTGCAGCAGTTGGGCGAATTAGCTGGATGGGGAACCCCTTCCCCGATTGGAAATTCAATTCATGCTGAGTTTGGGTTGTGGTTCGCCTTTCGCTCCGCTTTTCTGACCACAGTCTCACTGCCAGCCACAATAGTTCAACAACGGCCGTCACCGTGTGAAACCTGCATCGATAAACCTTGCCAAAAAGCATGCCCGGCCGGGGCAGTGCTTGAAAACGTTCGCCAATTTAAGTTAGGCCAATGCCTTGACTATCGCTTAACCCCGAAATCAGCTTGTGCATCTAGCTGCTTGGCACGTCAAGCTTGCCCGATTGGAGTCGAGCATCAATATCCAGATTGGGCTATCCAACAGCTATATGGTTCGTCATTGGCGTCAATACATGCTTGGAGAGCTCAAAATCGTAAATAATCAGATAATTTATGTGAGCGTCACCTCAGATTCGCTCAATTAATTGGACCAGAAACAAAAACCTCCTAAAATAGAATCGCGTGATAAGCAGTGAGTGATGGGACGAGGGCTTATTTTCGACAGTGATCTGTCTGTCTATTTAATAATCGAATCGTAAAAAATGTGAATAGTATTATTTATACTGTAGGGAGCTTTTCACAGGTTTTGCGAGTACGATTTACAATAAAATCATGAGTAATAATCTAATTAATCTAAACACGGCAACTGAAGAAGAATTGGTTGAACTTCCTGGTATTGCAAAAGGGCTAGCGGCTCGTATCGTGCAATATCGTGAGAAGGTTCACCCATTCGAAGAAGTCATTGAACTGGCTTCTGTCCCTGGAATTTCTGAGCGCATGGTGCGCGAATTAGATGGTAAGGTTTCTATTTCTTCATCGAATGGAAACGGTGCCACTGCACTAGCCTCGGCTATTGTTGAAAAGGTTGAACAAACGAAAGAATCTGTAGAAGAGTCAGCTGAAACGGCCGTAGAAGCGGTACAGGATACCGTTTCTAGCATCGTTGAGACAGACGATATTGACGATGTAGAAGCAGATGCAGCCGAATCAGAAGATGTGGTTGATGATTCTGACGAAGTGCCATTGGCTGAAGTTGATGTCGATGCAGACATGGAATTGGCTTCTGATGTTGATGAGCTTGACACCGAAGAGCCGGAAGAAGTTGATGAACCTGAAGCTGTTGAGATCGTTGCAACTGAGATCAGCGAGTCGGCCGAAGAGGAAGTTGTTGAATCTTTGGATGAAGCCGCAGATTCTGCCGATGCAATTGAGGAATCAATTGATCGCATTCCTCAAGTAACAGTTGTTGCTCCAGCTGCAGATGGCTCAACACCCGGTATGGTTGTTGAATATCCTGCATCTGCTTCTATTGCAGCTCCTGCCTCGAAGCCGACTCCACAACCCTCCGTTGCCACATCATCGTCTCATTCTTCTTCGTCACCTAGACCGAGCGCAACCACGACCACAGCGCCACAAAGTTCAGGTGGTATCGATTGGCTATCAGCCTTAATCGGTGCATTTATCGGCGTCGCGCTTTCACTACTACTGTTTTGGGTTCTAATTCGACCTATTCAGG
Source organism: Anaerolineae bacterium (assembly GCA_045105475.1). Lineage (GTDB taxonomy): Bacteria > Chloroflexota > Anaerolineae > Promineifilales > Promineifilaceae > WTJY01. The sequence continues at coordinate 11,333 of JBGCDP010000295.1, read as the reverse complement.
CAAATCAACTCACTTTGGTTGAGAGCCTTAACGGTTTGCAGAACAATAGCCAGCAACGGGTGACACAGGTAGAAGAGATTTTAAATGGTCGAGTTGACACAATCGGTGCAAACGTAGACTCATTAGCTGCTGACTCTGATGCTCGTATCAATGATATTAACGGCCAGATTGAAGTAATTAACACCGATTACGATGCGATTAATGAAAATATCGAAGCGATTGATAGTTCGATTGCAGCCGCTGAAGCAGCCCTTGTTACTTTGGAAGATACAGCTGCGGCGCTGATGGAAAATGATCAAGTCATGGCCGATCAGATCACAGTTCTTGATGAAGCTGCTGGCGTATTTGACGGTTTCTTGGTTAATCTCCGCGATCTTTTGGTCAATATCAAAGGCGCTCCAGAAGCTGAGGCTCCGGCTGTAGAGGAGTCATCAGATGCAGCAGCTTCTGATACCGAAGAGGGTGAAGCCGCTTCTGAAGATGGTGAAGAGGCCTCTGAAGAAGCCGGTGACGCTGTAGATGAATCATCAGACGAAGCATCTTCTGAAACCGAAGAAGGTGAAGAAGCTCCTGCAGATGGCGAAGTAGCCCCTGAAGAAACTGGTGACAGCTCTGAAGCTGAAGAAACTGATGCTGAAACGGTGATTAATTCAACACCTGAACCTCAGCCATCACCTACACCCATCACAATCGAAGTTCCTGATTCGCAGTAATTCCGAGTCAGGCTTTTAAGCCAGTAGGAGAAGCTAAACTTATGGTTGCAGATAGTAGACCTGAACCACCACCTAAGCGATCATTTATCGCACGGTTTTTCATTTTTCTGTTCAAATTTATCTTGTTAATCGCAGTCCTTGTGGCTGGTGGTGCCCTTGGGGCATTGGGCGCCACATGGATTAACTTGAGTAATGCGACAGACACAGCCCAAGATCGTCGTCTTGATGGATTGCAGCTAGAAACTGCTAAGCAAGGGATTTTAGCGGCTCAGATCGCTGATGTGTCTGGGCAGGCCAATACGATGACGGCCGAGGTTGACTCGCTGACTAGTGAGACTGCGGCATTAGCTGCTGATCTTGCAGCCTTGAGTGATACAGTATCGGCTCAAACGGCATTGGTTGATGCACAAGAGGCTCAGATTGCAACGTTAACTGAAGCGCAAACGGGGATATTAAACGACCTGACTGCTGCGATGGATGATGTTGAAAATCTTGCTGAAACGACGGCCGGGCTGCGCAGAAATCTGACAACCAGTTCACAGAGTGCTACCGGAATTAGCGACAGCGTTATCGCCTTAGAAGAACAAGTTGCATCACTGTCGGAAAATTTAGCTGAAATCGAAGCGACCGTTTCATTGACCAATACGGCGGTTGTTTCAGGAAGCCAGCCAGCTGAAACGGTGACAGTGGCACCTATTGCTGCAGTAGTTACCACTGAAAGTGGAACTGAATTGACACTTGTTCGTCTATTGGGTTATATCGCTCGCGCTAAGATCCACCTGTTAGAAAGCGATTCTGGATCGGCCGCCAGCGCACTTGACTCTGCCATTGAACTAACAAACACTTTGTCTGATGAATCTGATCAGACGGAGCAGTTGGCTGCATTGGTTGAGAATTTAGAAGCTGCTCAAGCTAATCTTGAAAGCAAACCCGCTGCATCTGCCATTGCACTCGATGCGGCTTGGGATAGCTTAGATGCACTTTTAGTTGGCCCATCGAATTAAATCAGGTCGATTTGATTTAGACTAATTGATTTTTTAGATCAGGTACCTCGGCTATTCGGCCGGGGTATTTTTTTGCCTCGTGCGAGAACATATATTCTGGTAAAATTTTCTTATGGAAGATACTCAAGAACTTACACGCTGTAGTTGGTGTGGAACTGATCCGCTGTATACAAAATACCATGATGAACAATGGGGCCGGCCGATTCATGATGACCGTACACTTTTTGAAATGATTAATTTAGAAGGCGCACAGGCCGGTTTAAGTTGGATCACAATTTTGCGTAAACGGGAAAATTATTTAGCGGCATTTGATAATTTCGATGCGCATAAAATTGTTCAATATGATGAATCAAAAATCGCTGAGCTTTTGCAAAATTCGGGAATTGTACGCAATAAGTTAAAGATCAATGCGGTTGTAAAAAACAGCCGGGCCTTTTTAAATATTCAAGAAGAGTTTGGGAGTTTTGACAGCTGGATTTGGCAGTTTGTGAACGGGGAGACAATTGTGAATCGTTGGGAAAGTTCGGCCGAGGTTCCGGCCGAAACAGAAGAATCGGCCATGATGTCAAAAGCACTCAAAAAGCGGGGGTTTTCGTTTGTTGGCCCTACTATCTGTTACGCATACATGCAATCCTGCGGAATGGTTAATGATCATCTTATTAGCTGTCATTTTTACGACAAAATGTAAAATAGCTGGGTGTCTCAACTTCCAACCAAACTTGTGGCCGCATCGGCCGGGCTGTTTTTCTTCTTCTTAATTGCAGGGGGGATGGTTACGTTTACGGTACTTGCCGGGGGTAAGAAGCATGATTATCCTAATGGAATTGTGATTACAGGGCAGGATAGATGCGGCACAAATACTTGGCTTCAGCGGGGACGAAGCATACGCCTTGAGCGCTATCGATGTGTATTAACCGAAGATAGTGATAATGAGGTTTTCATTTGGTACATACGAAATGGATACACACCTCTTAACGGTGGGTTGGCACTAAAAAACATTAACCAAGGCATCATTCCGGTCATCGAGTTAGAACGAATTTATTTAATTAATCAAAAAGATGGTACAACGATGGTTCGAATCTATGACGATACGACAGTCCGTGCTCCATAAGGATTGCACTTGTTTGATAATTTAATTTAAATAGTTAGTTGTTAGTCTACTTTAGGCTTGACCCTAGCGCAGCTGAACAAAATCGGCCGATTGGTTTGTGGTGAGCCTAATGCCATTCTCCGGCCGATAGAGCCCTACAATGATTGGCTGTCCTACTCGGTAACCTTCAATCTCATATTGCTCAATAACATATTCCCCAACGACCCAGCGGCTCGTCGGCCGGATGGCTGATGAAACAAGTGGACGATCTGCTTGCCACGCGCAGCAGGTTTGGTCTCCGTTTAGTAGTTGCACAAAGGCAACATAATCTCCAGTTGGCTCTCCAATCGTTTGCCAGACGATCTCAAGCTGGCCGCTGTCATTATCAAGCGAATAACCGACTAAGCCTATCTGCTCTTCAAAACTTACGTTAATAGCTTGCTCAAATGTTGGTATTTCTAAAATAAGATCAAGAGCTTCAACATTAATTGTGATCGGGTCAAACAACGGTACCGCTGTTTGATCATTAAATTGGGCGACTGTTTGTAATTGCCAATCTCCTGGCGGTAGATTGGCCGGAAGCTTAATTTGGTGGTGATCAATAATAAAAGATGGCGTTTGCCATGCTGAAAATGGGTAACTATCTCCGGCTGGGTCAGCTGTTTCCAACTCAATTGTTAAACCTTCCCGGCTAATTTGAGTAACTAACTTACCGTCTAAGATATCTGATTCAGCCTGCCACCAAAGCGCAAAATTTACCGTATCTCCTTGGCTAAACTGTTGGCGCTTGAAATCAATTCCATTTAGCACAAGGCCTTCCATTACTCGTTTATTCAGCCTTTGTGGTGCTTCTTGGAATATTGTTGCTGATTTGTTGGGCAAAATAGCAACTGGCTGAATATGAAAGGCTGATCCAGCAAATTGTCCATCGGCATCAAATTGTGTGACTTCTTGCCCAGTCGCTCCATCAAACCAGCCAATGCGTAATGTGTAGCTGTTTGTTGGCGGCATTCCGGCCGGGAGAGTGACTATAAATTGCTGCACAAATTGGTCCCCTTTTTGCCAATCATTGGGTGAATAGCCAGGTTGTTCAAGCTGGCTCCATCGATTCCCTAAATGATCTTCAAGATGGACAAAGGGGACCATATTAAACCCTGGATTGCCTAGCACTTCATGATAAGTGCGCAGGGTTAAACTTTCACCCACTTGACCAAGCTCTAAATCATAGCCAGTCAGCTTGATGGCAAACCCAAAATTGCTAAATGCGGCCGATTGTGATTCTGGGAAAGGCTGGTTAATCGCTAGTGTCGATAAGATGGGATCTTGATTTTCAGAAAAAAGCGTCTCTCGTTCTCCGATGAAAGAATTTATCCAATTGTTTTCAGAGCTTGAAGCTGGAAATATGTAAAGGGGCTGTTGCCCGGCTGGATAAACGATAGCCTTACTTTCTGGTATCAGGATAAGACGGTCATAGTTGTTGGCTAAGAATGCAAGAGATGGGTGCGGCACAAAGCGGGTAGAAACAACTATCGGTCGGTTTGAATCGACTTGGTTTAAATAATTTGCGACTTCGCGTATGTCCCCCTCTGTTTCATAGAAACTGTCGGATCGGTTTCCCCAAATTGTAAAGTAGTCTCGGTAAACATTGACGGCCGATGAGCCTAACAGAATTATAAATAAGGGGACAAACACAGTCGCTAATGGAACGGCTGTTTCAGAACGGTCTGTGACCCATTGCAGGAGTTTTTCTGCTATCCAAACTAGACCTACGGCGGGCCAAAAGATGATAAATGGGAAGATACCGATGGCGCGTAAATTGCTAGGAACAATCTCACTGACTGCTAGTGCTGTCGGTAGCAACATGACGAGCGGGGCGATCAGTAGGACAAGCCGGCCGAAAAATGCCCCATATATTTCATCCTTGCCTTTTATCGCAATCCGCCAAACCCCAACGATTGCAGGCACGATCATGAGTGGGAAGAACAGCGGCCGATGTGGGAGATTAAACCGAATATAAGGGTCACCGTCCCAAAATAGCATAAGCACTGCTCGCTGTAGCCCCTCAGCTATGGTAATCGAATTGTTTGTACTGCCGACTTGACCAATGCGAACCCAAAACGTCTCTGGATAAAGTGAGAACCAATAAAGCAGTGGCGCCAGCACGATAAGTGCAATGACGCCAGTTTGAACAAGGCTTCGAATTATTTCTGTCGGCCGTGGGATTTGTTGGCGCCCCATGAATTGAAAGATAATGAAAATCAGTAGGGGAATAGCAAGCGCTATTGGAAAGAGCCGAGCGGCTAGATATGTATGAGCCGTTAACCCTAAAAATATACCAGCAGCCGCAAAGTAGCTTTTTGCTGACTGATTTTGGTGCAAATGTTGAAAGCCCTTGATTAGAAATAAAATCGTTAGAGCCTGCGTTAGGGGTTGAGCGATTGCTCGAAACCCCAAGCGGCTGAATAACAAGTGTGAGAAGTTCGTGGTTAGCAATATGGCTGCAATTAAAGCAACACGTCGATCTCGAAATATCGTAGTTCCAAGCTGGTAGGTGGTTGAAATTGTAAGCAAGCCGAAAAATGCAGCTGTTAGGCGAAGGCTAAAGATAGATGAACCAAGCAGGCGCATTATTCCGCCAGCGGCATAGAAGAAAAATGTCTCTTTGCCCGTGTAGCTGGAGATAAAAATCGGCCGGTAACCATCAAAAGCGATCTCACTTGATAAGATGGCGTTTGCAGCCTCATCGAAATGCAGGCCAGTTGGAATGTTTTCAAGCTGGTGGACACGTAGCCATAGCGCTGTAAGAAGCATGGCTAGGAGAATTAGGCGGTGTGCCCAAACATTTGACAGCATGCGTGAAGTTTATCAGTCAATTTGGTTCTGAGGCTACTTTTGTTAGGCAGGTTACACAGTACTAGTATTCTGGCTCTACCTGTAGGACCTTGCTCATGCCGCATTGTGAAATATGTCACTAGCGTCAGTTTTGCGTAGGGTTTGCGTATTTTCTACGTACAGTTACGTAGGGCTCCTCCCCATATACTTCTTTTATCAATTCTTCTTCTCCTTCCCCTGAATTAGGGTTACAAATTCAACAAAAGTAAGTAAACAATCTTCTTCTCCTCCTTTGATAAGACCCGATCGCACTGATCGGGTCTTGTCGTTTCTGGGGATATATTGTTTTGGGTGAGCTATACTACCTTTTTAACTATCCCCTCTTTTATTTCCCTATTATTCAATGAAGCATATTCTATATTTCAATGGGACCGGTCCTGCCATCAATGAGATGTTTGGTTGCCCCTGTAATCGTTGTAATTCAATGAGCCGTTTAGCCAACGTCTCTGTTTCTCTTATTTCACACGATGGTGCCGGACAAACGCTACACCATGCCCTGTTTGACGTAGGGGACGGCATCGCCACAAGTTTGGCGCAAAGCCCTTGGCTTAAGCATACCAATGGTCGTTTAGATCAGATTTTTCTCTCCCACTGGCACCGTGACCATACATTGCATCTTAATCGGGTTGCAGTCGCTAACTTTCTGCGTGGCGCACGCCTGAATATTCATCCGAAAAACCCTGTTCCATTGTGGTGTCGCACAGGTACGGCCGCTTGGTTGGCTGATCTTTATGATTTTGAGATCATGAATTATTTGACTGTTAATGAGTCTCATGAGCAAGAGTTACCCGGAACATTACTGCAACCGATTGAATTTGATGGGATTCCTGATGTAAAAGTGACACCGTTTGCATTGTCACACTTTTCGGCCGACTTTGGGTTGGATCGTGAAGCCTATGTCTCAAGCTGCTCAGGATTTGTGATTCAAGGGCCAAACAAGAAAATCGTTTTATTTTGGGACGCCGATACAACCAATGAAAAATGGGTTACTGCCCCAGATTCGGTTGAACAGCAAAAAGCGGTAAACCTATTATCTGATGCGGATGCGCTTGTTATTGACACCACCACTTGGCTGGCAAGCTATGATCGTGAATATCAGCATCTTTCCTTTCCTCGGACAATGACAATTGCGAAAGCATTACGGCCAAAACAAACGCTGCCCGTCCATATTAGTGGACATCCTGACGGACTTGGGAATGGTGCTTGGGGGTGGACTGATGAGGATTGGCAAGAAAACGGATCTGTCGCATGGCAGAATAATAATGTACCCGGTAATTATGTTGTTCCTTCAATTGGAACTACAATTGAGCTTTAAATAAATTTTAGGTAAAGAGATCGAATTTTGGCAAGACCGCAAAAAGACTTAACCCCCTATACTGGCTGTAACTGTGACCAAGCGATTGGGCTTGATCCGTTGGCTGTAGGCTTTGTATCCCGTAAATATCAATTTGAAACAGGACCAGTCCCAACAAAATTTTTACAGAAATTGCTGCCCTTCTGTCATCCATCTAAAACTGTTTGTCAAGTTCCGCGTGCTCAAAACTCTGCATTAGGTGGCAAGCAAATTGAAGTTGATATTCAAGGCGAGAAAGTAATGCTAGGTGCGGCCGAAATTCGTGTTATTGGTAATGAAGACATTTTTGCAGCCCCTGATCTTATCTATCACTATGTTGCAGATCACAATTATTTACCGCCTGATGAATTTATCGAGGCGGTAATGAGCGGGCCAAGCCCAGATTCGGCCGAATTTAAGGCATTAATCAATACGCTCCGAACTTTCTAATTCTAACGAAATGGAAAACAAATTTCCTATCGGGTAAACTCTTTAAATGGCCAAACCAACTGTGCAACAATTTGATTACACCTTAGACGAGAGTGTTAATCACGATGATGCTTCGTGGAAAGCAAGAAATCAAACAAAGGCTGATCTTGCAAATCATCAACCTTTGTTTGCTGAGCTTATCAGCGCACTTGCCGCTCTCGATAAAATCGACACGAAGAATTACCATTCTACGATGCGTCGGTTTGCACGCAGAGGGTTACCTTGGCTATCAAAATCGCAGCTACAAATCGCTTATCAAGACGCTTGCGACAGCGGCCTACTTACTTTTGATAAAGACCTAAAAATAAAAATGCAGATGAAGCCTGTGCGCTCGCAAGCGGGTGTTACAGTCGTCACTGTGCTAACAAAGCCATATGCGTGCCCGGGCAAATGTATTTTTTGTCCAACTGATGTGCGTATGCCCAAAAGCTATCTACATGATGAGCCGGGTGCACAAAGGGCTGAACGCTATAGTTTTGACCCTTATAAACAGACGGCCGGCCGGATTGCGGCACTTGAGAAAATCGGCCATCCGACTGATAAAATTGAGCTTTTGATTTTAGGGGGAACCTGGTCAAGCTATCCACGTGATTATCAAGAGTGGTTTGTAAAGCGTTGTTTTGACGCGATGAACGAGGTTGAGTTTGAGACGCTGGCGGAAGCTCATACCTTCAATGAAACCTCTAATCATCGAAATGTGGGCTTAGTCGTTGAAACGCGCCAAGATCACATTGATGTTGATGAGCTTGTTTGGATGCGTTATCTGGGTGTAACCAAAGTGCAGGTCGGCATCCAAAGCATGGATGAGCATGTTTTAGCAATCAATAATCGTGGGCATGATACGCAATCGACCCGAGATTCGTTTAAGCTATTGAGATCGGCCGGATTCAAAATTCATGGTCATTGGATGCCAAATCTACTTGGGGCTACACCAGAGTCTGATGTGGCCGATTATGATAGCCTTTGGAATGATCCTGCGGTCCGGCCAGATGAGCTAAAAATTTACCCCTGCATGTTGGTTGAAAACGCAGAGTTGTTTGAATATTGGCAACGGGGTGAATATAAGCCATACAGTGAGCAAGAAGTGATTGATATATTGGTTCACTGCATCACAAACACCCCTGCCTATGCTCGCTTGACACGTGTAATACGAGACATTCCAACCAACAATGTTGTCGAGGGTTTTACAAAAGCCAATCTCCGTCAGTTAGCTGAACAGAAAGCCGCTAAATTAGGCTTGAAGCCTACAGACATCCGCGGCCGGGAGATTCGTCGAGAGAGTATTAACCTTGATGATTTAGAGCTAATTCAAGAAAGTTATGAGACTCAAGGAACAACCGAACATTTCTTGTCATTCGAAACTCAAGGCCCAAAAACTCGCCGCATTGCTGGATTTTTACGCCTTTCATTCCCAAATAAAAATGAAGCTGCCACTATTCCTGAATTAGCCAATAGCGCCATGATCCGTGAAGTACATGTCTATGGGCCAGCTCTGGCGCTTGGAGAAGACGGTCAGGGTGAAGCACAACATATAGGGCTTGGAACAAAACTAATTCAGAAAGCGGTTGAAATGGCGGCCCAAGCAAAATACGCGCAAATTGCGGTAATTAGTGCTGTGGGCACTAGAAAATACTACGAAAAACATCAGTTTGAAAATAGCGGGCTTTATATGACACGGCCACTTTAAAAATAAATATGGACCTTTTTGTTTATACTTTTCATCATGAAGGAAACATCCACCGGGCACTTTCAGTTTTAGATCCTGATACTGTTGGAGATCAAGGAATCCCAACGCAATCAGTTTTGGGTGAAATTAATGCATCACTCCCTTCTATGACCCCGGACCAATTCGAGACAAATGAAGCCTTCATTGAGCTTTTGCATAAAGTTGTTAAGGAACGAGTTCCTCACACCTTAGAATATCGAGAACAAGCTCGTGTTTCTGGCTCTGGCAGCCTTTTTGTCATCGATTTGCGAGCAGGAAAGATCACTGGAGAACCTAGTGATGAAGACTTAATCGGACATTTTTTTATCCGGACTGGGAATATATTGCCCGATTCTTACATTCCGAATTTAACTTATAAGCCCCTAACAGATAATGGCCCTATTCAGCTGCATCCGATGCTGGAGTCAGAATTGTTGAATCAAATTAAACAAGCATTATAGAATTTTAGAAGGAATTCTTTTTTCGAGTAGCCCAAGCTTTTTATAGATATAGCACCCTTGGTGAACCACAAGTCTTCCATTTGCTCAGAATGAATGTAAGTCTCCAGAATGTAGCTTAAACATGGCCATAATACTTGTAATTGATGATGATAAGATCATACGAGAGGCAGTAACCGATATCCTAGAGATTTTTGATGTAGGTGTTATTACTGCTTCAACTGGGGCAGAAGGGATCGAGATCTTTAAAAATCGGCAGAACGAAATAGATGGCGTCATTATTGATCGGAGAATGCCATTCCTGAGCGGTATGGAAACGTTGCAAATACTGCGCCAGATTCAAAAACATGTTCCTGTTATTATTTCATCTGGATATGCTGATGAAGCTGGCGAATCAGAAGAGAATATAGAGAAACCCGATGCTTATTTGTACAAGCCTTATGAGATTCAGGATTTGATTAATCTTGTGAAAAAGGTGATTTTGAAATAAAAACCATATCGCTATTGCATCCGCTAATCACGGTGGCTATAATTCCGACCCGTTGAGTTTTATCAACAGGACTGGGCCGTTAGCTCAGCTGGCAGAGCAGTTGACTTTTAATCAATTGGTCGTAGGTTCGAATCCTACACGGCTCACTTAAAAAGCCATCTCAAATTTTGAGATGGCTTTTTATTTTAACATTTTGGCTAGAAAACAATCAGTTTTCTTAAGAGAAATCTCTTGATCTATGTGATCGGAGATTATCTTACAAATTCCATATTTTTGAGAAAAACTATTTTCTGTTTACATAAGTACAGGTTTAAGAGGTTATTCTTTACTTCTTGTTAGCATTTCTGGTCATTAAGACTTAAAAGCTAATACAAAATCAGCCTGTTTTTCTATGTAAAAGAGACTGGTGAATCAGTGTTGACTTTGAAGAATCAGGTATATATACTTCTGACCTGCAAGAGTCCAGTAGATGATTTCACGTCTCTGCTTGAAGCCCAAATGGAGAAATCTGTTGTGGGAAAAGCCCTTCAGCTTTAAACCTGAATAGCGATTGCGATATAAACTTCGCCGACGTAGCTCAAATGGAAGAGCAACGCTCTTGTAAAGCGTAGGTTATGGGTTCAAGTCCCATCGTCGGCTTGAAACTCCAACTTTTCAACAAATGGGTCAGTGTCCCGAGTGGCAAAGGGGGCGGACTGTAAATCCGCTGGCGTTAGCCTTCGCAGGTTCGAGTCCTGCCTGGCCCACAATAACCATTACAAACAGAGAGTTGGCTTGAGGGGGTGCAATTCAAGTGCATTTCCCTCAATACATCACTCAAAGAAGATTTTAGTTTTCGCCCTCGTAGCTCAGGGGTAGAGCGCATTCTTGGTAAGAATGAGGTCATGGGTTCAATTCCCATCGAGGGCTCAATCTTTTCTGTTAGTTATAGAGTGGTTGATTTAGATGAAAAGAGTGGGGCTACTATTTTCAAAGATGCCCCCTAAAAATCAAGATAATTTGTGAGGATAGACCGGTTATGGGTAAAGAAAAATTTGAACGCGGGAAACCGCATGTAAATATCGGAACAATTGGCCACGTTGACCACGGAAAAACAACGTTGACAGCGGCCATTACAAAAACACAGGCTTTGCAAGGATTTGCAGACTTCTCGCGATTT
>JBGCDP010000294.1:0-9777 GCA_045105475.1 Anaerolineae bacterium | reverse complement strand
GGCCGACGGGCTTTTTGTTCAGCCAAAACATCCGTACACCAATGCGCTGCTGGCAACACTGCCCCACCACGGCCGGGCCGAAGGCAAGCTGCCAGTCATAGATGGTTTGGTGCCTCCACCCAGCTCTTGGCCGTCCGGCTGCCGTTTTCACCCCCGCTGCGCTTTTGCGGTTGATACATGTCAGACTCAAGGTGTGAAGCTAGTTACAAGCGGACAAGATCGACTTTCGAGGTGTCTGCGTTTAGACGAAATCGACTTAAAAGCTATTTACATTGATGAATCAAACAACAGGTAGAAATAAATTTAGGAGATCAGTAATTTATGAGCAACTATAACAACCGTCAGGGCTTTGAAATGGGTCATTGGCCCGAATTACGCGAGGCCTTCAACACTGTTGTGCAAACCGTTTGGGCTGAAAAAGAGCTCAGCGAGCAATTTAAACAAGAGATTTTCACGATGGCTAGCTTTGCTAGTGGCTGCACCCATTGCCAATCACATGGTGCCTTTCATCTCAATTCAATAGGGGTTGAGACAGAACGTATCCAAGCCATTTGGGAATACGAGACATCGGAGCTGTTTACAGACGCAGAGCGAGCTGCTTTTGACCTCATTCGTCACGCAGCCATCACCCCAAATGCAGCGACACCTGAACATTTTGAGAATCTGCGAAAGTATTATTCTGATACACAAATCATCGAAATTTTAGCCGTGAATAGCGCGGCCGCCTGGCTCAACCGCTGGAACGATACGATCGCAACAGTGACCGATCAAGAATCAGTTGATTGGGCGATGGAAAATCTGGCAGATGTCGGTTGGCAGCGAGGCAAACATGTGGGCGACGAGACAGAACAACGTAAAGCACACCCGCTAAATATGGGTTGGATAGAAAAAACAGGAGATTAAACAATGACCAGTTACAACAATCGTCAGGGCTTTGAGATGGACAATTGGCCTGAATTACGTACAGCTTTTACCCATCTAGTCAAAACGGTTCAGCAAGAGAGAGGGCTCCCCCAGCAATTCAAAAGCGAACTGTTTACCATGGCAAGCCTCGCCAGTGGCTGCACCCATTGTCAATCACACGGTGCCTTTCGTCTAAATGCATTGGGTGTTGAAACGGAGCGCATTCGGGCTATCTGGGAATATGAAACATCAGATCTGTTTACAGATGCAGAGCGAGCCGCTTTTGATCTCATTCGCCATGCAGCTATCATCCCAAACGCATCGACCCCTGAACATTTTGAAAATTTGCGTAAACACTATTCCGACACACAAATCATTGAAATTTTAGCCGTTAATAGTTTGGCCGCCTGGCTCAATCGCTGGAATGACACTATCGCAACGGTGACTGATCAAGAATCAGTTGACTGGGCAACTGAAAATCTATCTGATCTCGGTTGGCAGGCGGGCAAACATACTGGGGAAAAAATAGAACAGCGTCAAGCTCATCCTATCAACATGGGTTGGGTAGAACGCAATAAATGATAGATGACAGTCGTTCTTTGCTAAATGAACTGGGTCACGCTTAGTATCAAACAGGATAAAAATGGAATCAACAACAAAGATTCAGACTGAAAAAGCACCACGCTACATGAAGGCTCTGGTTAACCATTTCTCACGGAAAGCGGATGCGGCATACGAAGGAGACAGCGGCTATATCGAATTTGCCTTCGGTCGCTGTGAGATACAAACAGATGCTGAAACATTGTCATTTACGCTAAACAGTCCAGGGCAAGAGGAGCTTGATCGGCTCAAAGTGGTAGTTGATAAGCATCTGGCTCGTTTTTCTCAAAATGAGATTGCTGGGTTGGAGTGGCAGGCCCAATAATATGACAGCCCCACAACCCAACTTCCTCATCATCATGACCGACCAACATTGCTATCATCAGCTTGGGTGTCATGGCAATACGGTCGTTAAAACCCCAAATATCGACAAGCTATTCGAACGCGGCACGAGCATCAACGGCATGCATACCGCCACGCCGATGTGTATGCCGAACCGGCAGGCTTTCTTGACGATGCGGATGAATTCGGTTAACGGCAGCCACAGCAATGGAGTTGCACTTGACCTCGATAGCAACACGTTTCCTGAACTGCTGCGCGCGGCCGGGTATCGGACCGCACTGATCGGCAAGTCCCATCTACAAAATATGACCGATATCCCGCCGTTTCAGCAGGCGAAAGCCGCCCCAGAGGGGAAGACACCGCCGCCACCTGGATTGATGAATGCGGACAAGTCGGCCGAAAAATATGAGTCAAAAGCGTACGACCAAGAACGAGTCCATTCATGGGAAGATCCTGCGTTTGAACCGACAAAACCATACTACGGCTTCGACGATGTGATTATGGCTTCCCATCACTTTGAGGTGGCGGGTTACCACCACAAACGCCACCTCGACGCCATCGACCCTGCCATTGCTCAGACTGCCGGACGCAAAAACGCCATCAAGCGGAGCGAACACAACCCACAAACTTACGCCACCGCGCTTGACCCCGAACATTATTCGACCCGCTTTCTAGGTGACGCAACCGCCAATTGGCTTGAGCAGCATGCCACCGAGCGAGCGGAAATCCCTTTTTTCCTCTGGTGCTCAATTACCGATCCCCATGTCCCGTGGACACCGCCTGAAAAATATTACGATATGTATGACCCTGCGGATGTGGTGTTGCCCGATTCCTTCTATGAATCCCCCCGCACACAAACGCCGCTGCTCAACTCCGTGCATGAAAACGAACTTAGCGGCAACCGGAAGCCACGAATGCCATTCATGGCAGATGAAGCTGAGGCGCGACGTATTATCGCTACCGCTTATGGGATGATCACTCATCTTGATGAGGTGGTAGGCGATCTAGTAGCCAAGCTGGAGGAAACGGGAGTGGCTGACAATACGGTCATCATTTTTACCAGCGATCATGGAGATTACATGGGGCAGCATGGATTGTTTTTAAAAGGTCCGGCCCACTATCAATCGCTTGTCAAAGTTCCATTTATCTGGGTTGATCCACTACCTCAATTTAATCGTGGTGAGCCGATTGATGCATTGGCGAGCACCATCGATATCGGCCAGACAATTCTCGACCGTGCTGACCTATGGACTTATCACGGCGCGCAAGGGCGCAGCCTGTTGCCATTGCTGGCTGGAAAAACGGATGTGCATCGGCCGCGAGTGCTGGTCGAAACAGTTGCATTCTCGCCACAATTTGAGATGCCGATTTGGGCCGTAGTCCGGACATTGGTGACAGATCGATATCGGCTCACCATTTACACCCATCATGATGAGGGTGAGCTCTATGATTTATTGGCTGACCCAGAGGAAATCGTTAATGTGTGGGATTCGGCCGAACACGCCCCCATCAAGTCCAACCTTCTTTTTCAGCTCGCCCAAGAAATGGCATCCTTGACCGATCTTTCCCGTCTTCCAGCCCGCCTAGCATAAATTTTCTTTGACTCCCCCAACCAATTACCTTGGAGAAACACAATGGCACATCTAGATCCACTTCCTCGCGAAGAACTACCACAATACGAAGAGTTATTTGAACGCTACGATCGCATTCGTGGCTTTTTACCCAACTCTATTTTAACAATGGGGCGCCGCCCTAATATCGCGGACGCCTTTATGCAGCTCAATCAAGCGATCTTGTATGAAGGTACTGTTCCTGAGCAACTTAAGATGCTTATTAGCTTGATTACGTCGGCCGCAACCGGTTGCCGCTATTGCCAATCCCATATGACCAACTTGTCGAGCGTTTATGGCGCATCGGATGAAAAGATTCAGGCGGTTTGGAGCTATCAAACAAGTCCGCTGTTTAGTGATGGGGAGCGGGCGGCTCTCGATTTGGCGTTTCACGCAGCACAAATTCCCAATTCAACAACTGCTGCCCATTTTGATGCAGTGAAGCAGCATTTCAACGAAGCTGAAATTGTTGAGATGGTGGCGGCGATTTCACTGTTTGGCTATCTCAATCGCTGGAATGACACAATGGCAACTGACCTCGAAACACCGCCTGCCAAAGTTGCAGAACGCGCCATCGGGGCGATTGGTTGGGATGCCGGAAAACATGCAGGGAAGTGAATCAAACCCGTTCGTTTTGATCATTAGCACAAATTAAACAACTATGAAAAACAAAAATTCACTGCTTCACATTTGCCCTTTTTTCCAATACGAGCCTGATAGCGGATTGGCTTTTGAGCCTCGAGAACACGACTGGACTCAAATTGAGTATTGGGAATCGATTGCAAGATCTGCTGAGGAAGGTCGATTTGATGCTATCTTTTTTGCTGATTTTTGGGGAGCGGCCCGTGATCCAATCAGTATTCGGCATGGAAAAAACTTTCCCATGCTTGATCCTCTCTTGTTGATAGCCCGCCTGTCAGCTATTGCTGAGAATTTAGGCTTTATCGTGACGATGTCAACCTCTTTCTACAACCCATACATGGTGGCTCGAAAGATGCAAACGCTCAACCACATTACCAACGGCCGGATCGGTTGGAACATCGTCACATCGATCAATCAAAAAGAGGCCGATCAGCTGGGAATGACCTTGCCTGGCCATGATGAGCGTTATGAACGAGCTTATGAATATGTCGATCTTGTCAAGCAGCTTTGGGCATCCTGGGAGCCAGATGCGGTCGTCAATGATTACGATAACGGCCAGATAAGTGATCCGAGCAAAGTGCATCCGGTCGATTTTGAAGGTCGCTGGTTTAAATCAGCTGGCCCATTGACTGTCCATCACCATCCCGCTGGAGATCCGGTTTTGGTCCAAGCCGGCTCATCTCCCGAAGGGATCGCATTTGCTGGCAAACATGCTGAAATTATTTTTAGCCCCGCCGGCCCGACACATGTTAAAAAAGAACGGGTTGATAAATTTCGATCCGCGATTTCAGATGCGGGGCGGGACCCATACTCTGTTAAATTATTATTTCCGATAGGGGGATGTGTGGCCCAATCACGGTCGGAAGCTGAGGATCGAGCGGCTCAGATCACAGCAAGCATCCCTGATGAGGTCGGCTTAAGCACATTGGAAGGGATGTCCGGGTTTGACTTGTTGAAATATCCGGTCAATACAAAAGTAAGCGATATCCTCGCTGAGGTGACCGGGGTACGAGGACTTTTCAATATGGCGGCCGACAAAGGGTTCACAATCTTGGATACAGCTCGATTCATTACGAATCGAGTGTCTGACAAACGGTTTGTGGGAACGGCTAAAGATGTTGCGGATAGTCTTGAAGAGGAAAATGAAGAGGTTGGCGGGGATGGTTACATGTTTCGTGCCACCTACTTTGCACCACATTATGTCCGTGATATGGCAACGCTGTTGGTGCCAGAATTGCAAAGACGGGGGCGAATGCGCCAATCGTATAAAACGAAAACGCTGCGGAGCTACTTAAATTAACGTATGCACGGTGACGATATTAGTTTGGTGTCACCTCCCTGTTAACCGGTTGGAGATCGGCAAAAATAAGTTTAAGACAATTAGGTACCCCTACTGAAATTGGAGAATTAAAGATGGCAGATATTGAAAGTTTAGGATACGAACTGGTCTATAAAGCGGCCGAAGGGGTTCCTGCCCCAGGTACATTAGATACATCGGATGGCAAAATCGGTATTCGCAGTGAATTGCGAGCATTGACCGGAATGCAAAAAGAGGCACTCGTTTACGACAGCCAAACTGGCGTTCAATGGCGCATGGTGTGCGATGAAGGACCTTATCTTAATGGGACTGATTTAGCCCCGTTCCCACTCGCCTTTTACACAACCGGAATGGCGTTTTCATTTACAACTGAGCTGATGAAACATGCCAAAGCGGCCGGAATTGAGATCAAAAATTACAAATTGACTCAAGACAACTATTACACAATGCAAGGGTCAGCCATTCGAGGCAACATGATCGGTGGAGCACTGCCGGTTGAAATGGCGGTCGAAATTGAATCGGATGCAAGTAGCGAAGCGTTACAAGTGATTATCGATAAAGCGGAGCAAACCTCACCAGCACAGCGGTACATGAACAATGAGATGGAAAACTTGTTTGCACTCAGCCATAACGGGCAAGCGGTCTCACCGGGTGATGTCACCCCATCTGAAAATCAGCTACAGCCAGAACCTACTCCTCACCTTGAGGCTGCAAAACCGCTTGACACCGCAAAATTTGAGCGGGACATTATCACCAAAGGAAAAGGTGCCGAAACAGTTTTTGGGGTTGAAGGTGGGGCCGGTAGTTCGTTACAAGCGACTCAAAAAAGAACATTGCATGTGCGAGGCGTGGTTACAATCCAAGATGATGGACTGCTGGCTTGCGATATTCAACTGTTCAAGCCACGGGGGAGCAACTTCCGGTTACTGGGGGATGAAAGTGGCAATGTGCGTGCGCCTTCTAGCTTAAGCTATTTGTCGGCCGGGGTTGGCTTTTGCTTCATGACGCAAATCGGCCGGTATGCCCAAATTGTCAAACAAGATCTAAAAGGGTACAGCGTCGTGCAGGACAGCTCTTTTGCCATTGGTACAGACGGCTCTGAGGCGTTTCCCGTTGATACCCACACCTATTTAGAAATGGGTGAAGACGATGCAGCAGCCCAGAAAAATCTGTACATGAGTGAACGCACCTGCTTTTTGCATGCTGCTATGCGTGGCTCGACAAAGACAGTCATTAAATTGGAACATCAAGCAAGTTAGTTTGTTTGTTAGCTGGTTTGATAGTTGGTTGGTAGATTGCTCATTAACCAACTAACCCACTATCAAACAAACTAACCCACTAATAACCAACTCGGAGAATTATTCATGCTACACCTCTACCATCATGGCTCATCAGTTTGTGCGGCAAAGGTCCGCTTTACCCTCGCGGAAAAAGGGGTTGAATGGGAAAGCCACTACCTTGATATTTTAGCTGGGGATCAGTTTGATCCAGAGTACATCAAGCTCAACCCAAAAGCGGTCGTGCCAACTATTACCCACAACGACAATGTCATTGTTGAATCAACCATCTGCTGTGAGTACATCAATCAGGTGTTTGATGGTCCTGAGCTGGTGCCGGAAGATCCGCTCCAGCGGGCTAAAATGCTGCTGTGGACCAAAGCGGTTGATGAGTATGTTCACCCATCTTGTGCAGAAGTCACTTTTGTCTCGTGCCACCGCTTCGTGATTATGAAGTTGGGTGAAAAGGGGATGGAAGATTTTCTTTCTTCAACACCATCCCAATCGGTGACATCAGCTTGGCGCGACCGCAAGCGGGAGCTGGTTATGCTGGGTACTAAAGCTCCCGGTGTTGATGAAAAAATCAAGCTACATGAAAAATATTTAGGTGAGATGGAGGCCGCCCTTCAGGATAGTGATTGGCTTGTGGGGAATGAATTTACGTTGGCCGATATCGCCATGACTCCCTATATCAATCGCTTGGATATGTTGAGCATGTCGGGGCTGTGGGAGAACGGCCGTCGACCTCGCCTAACTGACTGGTTTAACCGTATCAAAGAACGCCCGACGTTCAAACCAATGTTCTTGGATTGGTGCCCTGAGCAGTTGACGGCCGATCTTAAAGAGTTTGGCGCACAAACTTACCCTGAAATTTTAGAGATTCTAGGCTATTCAGACGATCATGTTGTACCGGCTCCACTCGGGCAAAACATGATCGCAATACGATAATTACACATGATGGATAACGACCAATTTAACCAAATCGATAGATATGACGCCTTGATGGATGTCGTAAAAAATAGGCTGACCAATCGAGCCTTTGATGAAACATACACTGTGCCTAAAGAACATTACGAATTGATTCTTGAAGCTGCTAGACACGGGCCATCGGGTGCAAATGCACAACCTTGGCACTATATTGTTATCACAAAGCCGGAGCTGAAAGAGCAGTTGGCAAACAGTTTTGTGCTTGAGCAAAATCACCGGGCGAAATTGGGCATGAAGTTTCCGACGCCAAATTATCGGGGGATGGCGACCGCCCCTGGATTAATTCTGGTGGCGGCCGATTTTCGCTTTATTAAAGCGTTTCCTGTTTTGAATGATGGGTCTGAGCTAGATCAAAAATACAAAGTCAATGCGGAGCGCATCTTGCTCCAGAGCGTTGCCGCATCGGTCATGTCGGCCCATCTTGCGGCCGCTTCTCTTGGATATGCTGTTTGGTGGGTCACCGCCATTGGGCAAGAAGAGATTCAAGCACAATTTAAGCCACTGATCGGTGTGCCAGATGAACTGGCAATTATCGACATCATGTGTTTTGGCCCTCCTAAGAAAGCTTCTTATAAGCGGTGGCGGCGTGAGCTAGATGAGATCTCAAGCTACGATAAGTTTAATATGGATAACTTTTGGACCGATGAGATGATTGATGAGTGGATCAAAACCAAACGGCACCGTGTGATGTATCGTGATGCTGATAATGTGGATTAACCAAAGAGAAGGAAAAATATGAATTTTGAAGGAAAAACAATTATCGTCACGGGATCATCTCGTGGATTAGGTGCAAAGACGGCCGAAATGCTTCGGGAACGTGGTGCTCGTATCATCGGCATGGATAAAAACGAATCAACTGAATTTGTTGATCACTATATCCCGCTTGATTTAGCAGATGCTAGCTCAATTGAAGCGGCCGCCGCTCAAATCGATGAGCCGATCCACGGCTTGTGTAACATCGCTGGGGTCGCCCCGACCCTGCCACCCCCGTTGGTTCTTAAGATCAACTTTACCGGCACGCGTGCGCTGACTAATGCCTTAATGCCTAAGCTGTCAGACGGGGCGTCAATCGTCAATATCGCTTCGGGGACGGGACTTGGCTGGCCGCGAAACGTGGCCAAGCATAAAGTCCTTTTTGGTTTGGGCCTAGACGCTGATTTTGACGCATATTGTGCCGAATACGATATAGAGAAAGCGAACGCTTATCACTTTAGTAAAGAAGCGGTGATCATGTGGACGATCGGAGAATGGAAAAATATTGAAGAGCGGGGCATCCGCATGAATGCGATTAATCCGGGCCCGATTGAAACCCCCTTGCTCGCTGACTTTTTGTCAGACATGATTACTGAAGATGCCCCAATGCATCAAATGAAGCGCAGCAATGGAACACCTGAAGAAATTGCGAACGTCATCCTGTTTTTATGCAGCGATCAGAGCAGCTGGGTCCATGGGACCACGATTGCGGCCGATGGTGGTCTGTCGGCCATCGTGATGAAACGTATCCACCAATTCTAGAGACAACAAAGAGGTATATGATGAACAGAGAAGAACAGATTTTAGATTACAACTATCCAGATTTTGATGACAATGCTTTAAGCCACGTCATGAAGTGGGTTGGGAATCAGCCGGAACTAGGCAAGCGAGCACCAGATTTCCCAATTTGGCAACTAGAAGAGGATGGTGAAACGCTAACTGAAACAACCCTGTTGACTGTCCTAAAGGAAAACCCGCTCACGATTGTTGAGTTCGGGTCTTTCTCCTGACCATATTGTGGGATGGCGTCGCCATCCATGAACGAGTCAGCCGCCCGATTGGCAGAGCAAGGTGTTGGATCGATATTTTTGTACACCCATGAAGCTCATCCGGCAGAGAACTATCCTCCGCATAAAACAATGGCTGATAAAGCGAGAGCGGCCCAAGGGATGCGGAGTGAGTATGGGGTCAATCGGCCGATTTACTTGGACGATGTAAGCGGTGATTTGCACATCCAATTTGGGGGTATGGCGAATATGACGTGGATTTTCAACAAGTCTGGCATCCCTCTTTATAAATCTCGCTGGACCGATGCGAAGAGTTCTGAAAACGCGGCTACTTATTA
>JBGCDP010000293.1:0-13753 GCA_045105475.1 Anaerolineae bacterium | reverse complement strand
ATTGCTGAAGTCGCTCCAATTCGAGAACGGCACAAGGAATTGATGAGTGACCCGGCCGAACTTGATCGCTTAATGGCGAAAGGTGCAGCTGCGGCCGAAGCAGTTGCACAGCCTAAGGTTGACGCGATGAAAGAGATGATGGGGCTGATCGTTCCATAGCATTTCAATAGGTTTCACTTTCAGCATTTCAGCTTTGGCATGATACGCAAAGCTGAAATGCTGACTGGCTAAACACTTATGATTGCAAAAATATTTTCTTTTCTAGAGCGCAATGGACCCAAAGGGCTTAAAACCCTTATTCCTGAAAAATGGCGTATCTGGATCGGATATCAAATAAAAGTGCGGTTGGGCAGCAATCCGACAGGGTTTGATTTGCGTCAGCCGCTGCCGCTCCCGGCCGGATATTCGCGCCAAAATATTTTTGACTATCTCCTGAATTTACGCGCAGAGGGGACAACGGACGAAGCTGAAATCGCTCTATACCTGGAAGAAGCGTGTGACCGTTACCTTTATACGCTCAATTTAATCCCTGATAAAAAAGGAAAACTGCTAGATATCGGTGCGTCACCCTACCATCTCACGATGCTTGTTAAAAAGTTTCGTGATTATGAGGTTAAGTTGATCAACTATTTTGGCGAAACTGTTCCTCGTGAACATCAGGATGTAATTACCGATCATGAAGGCACCGTAACCCCCTTACCTTTTACAAACATGAATGTTGAGGCAGATCCTCTGCCTTATCCCAACAACAGCTTTGATGTCGTTATGATTTGTGAAGTGCTCGAGCATTTTACGAATGATCCGGCTAAAGTTATCAGCGAGATAAAGCGGGTGTTAACAGATGACGGTGTCTGTATTTTATCGACACCTAATGTGGCCCGCTTAGAAAATATCTGCCGTCTCATCGCTGGGCAAAACATGTATGATCCCTACTCTGGCTATGGTCCATACGGCCGCCACAATCGTGAATACACACAAGCTGAGTTGACTCAACTATTTGAGGCGATCGGGTTTGCAATAGACGATATTTTCACCTCAGATGTCCACAAAAATCAGGCTGACTTTTATCATAACAGTCAAGATCTCGAGTCAATTTTAGCTCGACGCCAAAGGGATTTAGGACATTACATTTTTGTAAAAGCGGATAATCAGCCGGAACCTGCCAACAGTCTCAAACCCCGTTGGCTCTACCGCAGTTATCCGGAAGAAGAATTGGGATAGGTATGAGTGATGTCAGACCGTTCATTACCCATTAAAGAGGTTGTTGTTTAAGATGAAGAAAATAAATTTAACTTTAATCCTTGCGTCGTTAAGTTTCTTATTATTGCTTAGCGCATGTGGTGGCGCACCGGCCGAAGTTGAAGTCGCGGAAATACCGACTCTAGCAGCGACCGTTCCCCTGCCATTGCCCGCTACCAATGTTCCCCCAACACTCGCGGCAACCAATACACCCCAACCACAGGCACCCACAGCAACCGCCACTGTAACGAATACACCGGCTCCCACTGAAACACCAGTCGTTAACTTTGCCGCAACCGATACGGCGACACCTACACGCTTACCCGGCGTCCTTCCCAGTAAAACACCGACTGAAATCGCACCGATGAACACCGGAGTTGGCTTTCAGGGTGAAATTGGCAATAGTGAATTTAAGGTTCACATTGTTGAAGCCAGGCAAGATCAAACGGTATTTGCGGCCGTGCGTGTTAAACCAGAAGTAGACGCAGGACTGCTTATTTTTGAAGGCAATGTCGCCAATATCGCTCGTGAAGAAGGGGTCGCAGTCCAAGATTTGCTTACCTCAAATAAAGCAGACAGAGAGGCGAACTTTAGCGGCCAAGGATTCATGGAAGTCATTGCGTACACGCCAAAAGAAGATGGCGAGGTTTCGATTGTCGTCACCTCATCCGCAGATAGCGATGGGCTATATCGTCTCTATGTTTTTGACCAAACAACCGCCTCACCCAATATCGTCTACAACCAAACGGTTCAACTGGACGGCGGACAAACGACCCCGATTGGCGTGACATCAAACGGTGGCAAGCCGATCGTCGCCTTCATCAATCCGTTAGATGCGGCCGTGGATGGCAAAATTGCGATTAAAAACAGCGGCGGCTCAATCGTCACCGAGGCCAACTACGCTGGCGGCGGCTCGTATGAAACATCATTTGTTTTGCCTTTAACAACAACCGGCTTTTCTGTTGAAATGACCAATGTCAGCGGCACAACCGGCTTTTTTGAAATTTTGGTCTTAGCGATTCAAGACCCTTTTTAAAGCTAATCAGCACTTTAGCTCATTAGCCATTCAGCCCAGTTGTGTAAACAACCGTTGATAAGCTGAAAGTAAAGCGTGCTGATTAGCTGACAAGCTTTCTTATGGTATTAGTTATCGACAACTACGACTCGTTCACCTACAACCTCGTTCAATATCTAGGTGAACTGAAACAAGAGATAGAGGTTTACCGAAATGATCAGATCACGCTTGAAGAGATTCGGGAGCTAGATCCAGATCATATCCTGATTAGCCCGGGGCCAGGCACACCAGAAGATGGTGGCATTTCGCAAGAGATCATTCGCGAGCTAGGTGGGGAAATTCCGATTTTAGGCGTCTGCTTGGGCCACCAGTGCATTGGAAATGTATTTGGCGGAACGGTGACTCGTGCGCCAATGTTGATGCACGGCAAGGTGTCGCAAATTCACCACAATGGAGATGGGCTATTTACTGATTTACCCAATCCGTTTACAGCCACCCGCTATCACTCGCTGATTGTTGAAGACATCCCCGACTGTTTAGAAGTAACGTGTGTAACGGCCGATGAAATTGTGATGGGTTTACGTCATAAAGAGCACCCGATTGTGGGCGTGCAATTCCATCCTGAAAGTATTTTGACTGAGGGTGGTCACAAAATGTTGCAAAACTTTTTAGAGGGCAACTACTAAAAAAGATAGAGAAGAGAGAAAGAGGAAATATGGCACTGAAACCATACATAGCAGAAGTTATAAACGGCCGATCATTAAATTTTGATCAGGCCAAATCAGCGATGACGATCATCATGACGGGTGCGGCAACGCAGGCTCAGATTGGCGGATATCTAACCGCGTTGCGCATGAAAGGTGAGACAGTCGAAGAGGTCGGAGGCAGTGCGGCCGCCATGCGTGAGCTGTACATTCCTGTAAAGCCAGATGATCGGGGCGACATTGTCATGGATGTGGTCGGGACCGGTGGTGACGGCCGTCATACGTTCAACATTTCTACAACTAGTGCGTTTGTTGTGGCTGGGGTCGATGGATATCGCATCGCCAAGCATGGGAATCGAGGGGCGAGCAGCAAGAGCGGTTCGGCCGATGTTTTAATCGCATTGGGTGCAAATCTCGATATCGCACCAGAACATGTTGGGGAATGTATCAACACAGTAGACATCGGATTTATGTTTGCTGTAAAACACCATCCGGCTATGCGCCACGCGATTGGCCCGCGCCGTGAACTGAATCAACGCACCGTCTTTAATATTTTAGGGCCTCTCACCAATCCGGCCGATGCGAAGCACTATATGATCGGGACCTTTGCACCCTACTTGTGTGAGCAAATGGCGGGGTCACTGCGTGATTTGGGAGCTGAGTCCGCCTTTGTTGTGCATGGGGCCGATGGTTTAGATGAATTATCGATTACCGGCGTAAACAAGCTCACCCACTTGCACAATGGTACACTTGAAACCTTAGAGTTGGATCCGGCTGAAATCGGCATCCCGCATGGCTCTTTAGATGACCTAATTGGCGGCGAACCGGCCGAAAATGCGCAGATTACTCGTGACATTTTAGGCGGCAAACTCACTGGCCCGAAACTCGATATTGTTTTACTCAATTCGGCCGTGGCCCTTTCAACCCAAACACGTGATTTCAAATCCGGGCTTGCCAAAGCACGTGAATCGATAGAATCTGGCAAAGCGTTAGCGACACTCGACGCATGGATCGCGAAAACCAATAGTTTTTAGTATTTCAGCTAGTCAGCACCTTTCACTAATCAGCAAATCAGGCTGATTCACTGAAATTCTGACAGGCTAAAATGCTGAAGTGCTGATATATGTCTGTACCAAAATACCTTCAAGACCGTGGAAAAATTTTAGACGATATTATGCGTCATCATCGGGAGCAGCTGCCTAAAATCAAGGCGGAAGTTCCTTTAGCCGATTTACGGGCTTGGGTCCAGCTAATGCCGCCTCCGCTCGATTTTTATGCAGCACTCACCAAGCCCGGCGTTTCGCTAATTGCTGAATGCAAAAAAGCGTCACCTAGCAAAGGGTTAATGGTGCCACATTATGATCCGGTTGAAATCGCCCTTGACTATCAAGATGGTGGAGCAGCGTGTGTGTCAGTATTGACAGACGCCCGCCACTTTCAAGGCTCTCTTGAAGATTTACGCAATGTACGGGAAGCGATTAAGCTGCCGATTTTGCGTAAAGATTTCTTCTTTGATCCGTACCACGTTTATGAAGCCCGGGTTGCCGGTGCAGACTGCATCTTGCTGATCGCGTCCGTATTGGGTGACAACGATCTGACATCGCTTATGGCCCTATCAACCAAATTGGGGATGAGCACATTGGTCGAAGTACATACAGATGAAGAGCTTGAGCGCGTCCTTGCGCTTGACCCGCAGCCTAAAATCATCGGTATTAACAATCGAAACTTGCAGACGTTTAAAGTTGATTTTAAAAATACGGCCCGTTTGCGTAAAGAGATTCCGGAGCATATTGCGGTCGTCGGTGAAAGCGGAATTAGAACCACACATGAAGTTCGCCACATGAAAGGAATTGGGGTTGATGCGGTTTTGGTTGGGGAGTCGCTGGTTAAGAGTGATGATACGCGTAAAACGGCGCGGGCGTTTGTGCTAGCAGGTCGATAAAGTAGAGACGCTGCGCGAAGCGTCTTGAGGCTCCAGCATAATAGAGCCATACACCCTATTTCTCCACCTACTTGCCTCTGATGTGTAACAAATCCTAGCCGATTATCAACTAAAATCGGCCAGATGTACCGCAAACTGCTCAAATTTTTTGTCCGATTAGGAATAGCTGGAGTGATTCTTTTCTCGCTCCCATTTATTTGGCGCCTTCTCATCGTCGTTAGCTACGGCCGGTTCATTTACCCGGCCGACAGCGTCCCTGCCCAACGGGTCGCTATCGTCTACGGTGCAGGTATCTACGGAGACGGCCGACCCAGTGCGGCTTTACAGGACAGGCTCGATGTAGCGATTGATCTGTATAAATCGGGCAAAGTTGAACGGTTGCTAGTAAGCGGTGACAACAGTTTTGAGAACTACAACGAGCCGGGAGTGATGATCAATTATGCACGCGAAAAAGGAGTTCCTTTTGAGCACATCCAGCCAGATTATGGTGGACGCCGTACTTACGATAGCTGCTATCGGGCCAAGAACATTTTTCAGCTAGAAAAAGCGATCTTAATCACACAGGAGTTCCATATGCCAAGGGCATTGTTTTTGTGTCGTTGGATGGGGATTGAAGCGACGGGTGTCACGGCCGACTTGCAGTCGTACGCGTTGATACGCTGGTTTCAACTGCGAGAGGTAGGAGCGACGGCGCAGGCTCCACTTGATTTAATCCGCAATAATCCCGCGCCAATTATGGGTCGGCCGATTGTGATCGAATAAACAAAATTAGGCGATCCGTTTCATCGACCATGGCCCCTTTTTGCGCTCTAAGTAGTCAGCCCGATGCTGCTGATAACCAGCATCCCATTCTGACAAACGTTTCACTGTTCCCTCTAAAATCACATCGGGGTCGATGGTACGAATTTTCGTCGTTAGCACAAAGTCTGGATTGGCTGGCTCCCAATCAAACTGAATATCCTTATGAACCGTAGATCGTAATCTAGCAAGCTCAGCATCATCAAATGCTAGAATTTTCTGCCACACGGCCGCATCTGTCCCCCACACATCAGCTTGCGTAATCGCTTCTACTTCAAAAGCACGTTTAATTGTTCGGCCAGTCATTTCATACAGCCCCACTTCGTTGAAGTTTGCCCAACTGTGATCATCGCACTGGATCATGACACAAGCCATAAGATTGGCCGATGCGATGCTGTTGAACATTGGACGGCCGTTATACACAGTCAACCCATCAAGAACGGTCTGAATCCCAGCAAGATCGATGAATTCAAACGCAAAGCCATCGCGTAAAACATAATCAATCCGGTCAGCACACACTCTGGGGGATGGCTGTTCCAGAATCGGGAACGCTTCTTCATCTAGAAAAGGCTGCCAATCAAACCCATGGCTGGCCAAAATAGCGGGAATATCCGTACCTGCTACATATTTTTCTTGGATTTGGTCGTGGTACGACTGACTTTCGGCCGAATCAAAAACATGGTCCATCACGTGGCTGAAGGCAGTGTGGCTTACATCATGCAATAAAGCAGCGATCTGCTCCTCGATACTGGTCCCCAGCTTGCGGCAAATTAGCATGACTCCCATTGAATGCTCAAAACGAGTGACCGGAGGTGTCATATCAATCAGAGCAGAAATACCGTGCTGTAAAATGAGGTGGAGGCGCTGAAGCCCATCTGATTGGATTAGGTCGCACAAAACCTGTTCGGCGATTTCAAACCGACCGTAAAGTTGATCATCGTAAAGCATACTGTATTTTTACCCCTCTACAAGCGCAGGCACAACTTATCGCAAAACGAACAACCATTGATTTGTTAATTGGAGAACCTACCGCTGATTTAATTCATCTCGCACTTCAAATATATGTGCTTTGACCTGAGCCGGAAGCTTGGCATCATAATCGCGAAACGAAGCGTATCCAACAAACCCACCAGATGCGGCCGCATGAAACTCATGGTCCGTGGGTCTAAGCGCAATTCGAGCCATCAACTCAATCAAAGTCAGATCAAGCTTGTACACGGTTGAAGTAAGTAAACAGGGTCGTGCCTCCGGAAGTCGCTCCCATTGATCCTGCACCATCCCAATGCAATTAATACTAGTATTTTTCGCAGCTTCTGTTAGAACCATATCGCCAAAGGTTCCTCCACCCGCATAGATGACGTCAACCCCTTCCCCTTCTAAATTTATAACAATCTCTGCTACTTGATTGGCATCCAAGTTAAGTGAGTTATCTAAATCTGTCAAAACCAAGGTCCGAATTGAATCTGATATCGAAGCTACACCATCTAAAAAGCCATTTCCAAGTTGATGGGAATATGATTCCTCAGGTGTAACAATCGCCACAACATTTGATTGCGTAACATAGGCAGCCAGTACACCGGCTAAAAAACCTGCTTCATACTCGGGAAAGTTGAGCTCAATTAAATGATCTTCATGGGCATAGAAATCATACTGATTGATCGTTATAAAATGAGGATGGCTGAATTTTGAATACGTAAGAATTGATTCTTTACCAAGATCACCACCCACAGTAATAATGACATCGTAATCTTGTGCTGCGAATTGCTCAAGAACACTTGTGACTTCCTCCTCAGAAATCTGCTTATATACCACTTGAGCGGTCAAATCGACTCTCGCTCGCTCTACAGCCTGTCTTGTTTGAATCCCGAAATAATCAATATCTTGAGCCAGTTCTACAAAAGCCACACAAAAAAGCTGCTCGTCTAAGCATGTCATTTCAGATGAATTCAAATTAGTTGAGGAAATATCAGATGTAGGAATCGTGCTTTGAATATCAGGTTCAATTGCCAGGAAAGGAGATGGCTCGACATTGGCATCTGTACATGATCCAAATATAAAGCTAAAAATTATAAGTAACAATAAACGTTTCATATCAACAGAGATTGAGCTATTCATAAGTTGCGCACGGTAAAGGTTTAGATTCATCAGGTAGTTTTACGAATCTAACCTTAATGATCTTACACAATTTCATTGGCTTGGGTGGCATAAACACAGTCAGCTGCAAATCAAATGCGAGGAGGTAAGGGTTTAACATCTCATCACTAGGTTAACTCTTTGTCAACCAACGCTAATAGGGAAACTTAGAGCTTTCTAGCTCAACTGCATAGCTTTAAACGAAGTAAAGAATCACCTTTAAATAGGATATTTGCAACGTAACACTCTTGATTATGTATTGTCAATAAGGCCATTGGGATATGCCACCTAAACTTAGGTGAATAAAAGAATTGGCAGCCCGCTTCGATGGTTTGTTATGAGAGGATCGGTTCTAAGTAAGCTTGAGTTTGGTCGATTGACATGCTAATCGAAGTCTCAAGAACGTCGCTGATTAATGTTTGGGGAACATGGTCAAAAATCTCGGCTTGTAACCATGTTGGATCAGTCAATCGGGCACCAAATTCATCAGCAGTTAGTCCCATGCGGCCGGAAAATATTTTTAATGTTTGCACTTCTGCCCCTGGCATCAGTTGATCGGCTACAAGTTTTTGCCATGTGACCAAACAATCGTCAGGATCAAACGGGAGCCATCCGGCCGGGTCAATATCACTCACCACATCACCCAGACGCTCAGGCAGCCGCTTTAGCGAAGAATGATCTTCATGAGCCAATAAGCTATTGTGGGCAACAAATCGGCTCTTTTTATCACCCCATTCCCCATACACAAATACCCGAACGATATTGTGAAACCACACCAGATCATAGATGAGATGCGCCCCATATCCGGCCAGAAATACTGCATGGTCAACAGTGAGCATTTCCGGCTTAGCAAAGGCCGAATACTCCGCAAGCATTCGATCAAACGCCTGATGATCACCAAAGTCTGGTGGCGTTGAATAAAAGTGAGTCGTACTTCGTCGAATATCACAAAGCTGCTGAAAGTCGGCCGCAATATTGCCTAAACAAAAAGCGGGCCAATGCTGATTAATTAGATCGGTTGCAGCAGGTGAAAGCTCCGGCCGGGAGATCATCTTGTGGGCCATATTCAAGTGCATAAAAGGAGTTGGCATAGAATCGATTATACCGAAAAGAAGTCAGAAATGAGAAAGAAGAAACAGAAGTGCAATTACCCGCTAACCAGAGAGCAATCGGCTAGAATCATCACAAATTATCGCTTGATTCACTAAGATTCTTTGTGCCACATATTTGATGTGCTACCATTCTAAATCACTGGAAATCCCACAAAAATGCAAAGTTCTATGAGTAAAATTTTAATTATCGATGATTCAGCCCAAATGCTTCACCTCATGCGTGAAATGGTGACAATTTTTGGCCACACGGCCGAGATCGCCCATTCAGGCACCGAAGGGCTCGAGAAAGTCGAAACATTCCAGCCAGATCTTATTCTGTCAGATGTGATGATGCCTGGCATGGACGGCTGGGAATTCTACGAAAAGCACAGCCAACAATCAGAGGTTCCTGTCATTCTAGTCTCGGCCGATGCTTCGTTTGCAACGCGCAAAAAAGCGGATGAAGTAGGAATTCGCCTGCTAGAAAAAGGGATGGAACCATTTACATTGAAAGAGATCATCGAAACGACAATTTCAGGGGACACCCCACAAAGCCTGTAGCACCTGCCACGTATTACATCATTATCCGATCTCGTCGAGCTCTAACCATCGCTCCATCACAGTCTCAAGTTCTGCATTAAGCTTTTCAAGCTCGGCCGTAAGCTCACCCAATCGAGTATAGTCACTCCCGATCCCATTAATTTCCGCTTCTACATCAGCAATCTTTGCCTCAAGCTTTGGCATGTCAGCATCTAGCCTTTCAAACTCCTGATTCTCTTTCCACGTCCGCTTTTTCTTCCGTTCACCTTGGCGGCCAGCATTAGACTCAGCTTTTGGTGCAACCGGCTTTGCTTTTGTCACCGGCTCATTTGGCTCAAGATCAGCAGGAACAAATGGGGACGGATAACGGGTGCCCATCACCCCATTTTCAAACGGAATGATAAAGTCAACGTTCCGATCCAAAAAGTAGCGATCATGGCTAACCACCACGACACAGCCGTTAAAGTGATCAAGAAATTCTTCTAACACTCCCAACGTTTGGACATCTAAATCATTGGTTGGCTCATCTAAAAACAGCACGTTAGGCTGCGCCACCAATGTTCGTAACAAATACAAGCGCCTGCGCTCACCACCGCTCAAGCTGCCGATTTGTGTTCGTTGTTCGCTACGTGGGAACAAAAACCATTCAAGCATTTGTGGTGCGGTCAACCGCTCGCCATCTTTGGTTTGAATAATTGGAGCGATATTTTCGATGTACTCACCCAACATCATCGATTCGTTTTCAAGTAGATCTTCGCTTTGTTGATCGAAATACCCCACTTCAACAGTAGATCCCCATGCAACGGTTCCAGCATCCGGTTCGAGCTTACCCGCAAGTACGTTGAGCAAGGTCGATTTGCCAGCTCCATTTCGGCCGACGATTCCGATCCGATCACCCGGTATTAATTCAAATGAGAGCTCATCAAAAAGCACGTTCCCATCAAACCCTTTGGCCAGATTCTCAACTTCGAGCACCCGTTTTCCCAAGCGCCGGCCGGCCAGCGACATCGCAACGCGGTCATCGGTCCGCTCCATCTTTACTTCTTGCAACGCTTCTGCCCGCTGTACCCGCGCTTTCTGCTTAGTTGATCGAGCTTGAGCACCCCGCCGCAGCCAAGCAAGTTCACGTTTGGCCATCGCAATTTGTTTTTCAGTTCGAGCCGCAATTTGTGCATCCCGCTCGTCCCGCTTCTCTAAAAATGTGCTGTAACTGCCCGGATAACTGATTAGTTCGCGTCGATCTAATTCAACAATGCGGTTGGCCACATTTTCAAGAAAGTATCGATCATGCGTCACCATTAAGATGGCAGCTTGCAGACCGCCTAAATATTTTTCAAGCCAAGCCACAGTATCCGCATCGATATGGTTGGTTGGTTCATCAAGAATCAGCACATCACCAGGATCAAGCATGGCCCGAGCAATCGCCACGCGCCGTTTTTGCCCACCGCTCAGCTCGCCTACAGGCTTGCCAAACTCTGTAATGCCGAGATGGGACAGTACGGTTTTAGCTTGGGTCTCAGCCCCCCAACCTGCCATCCGATCCATTTCGCTACTCATGTCTAGCAGTTTCTCTTGAGCGGCCGGGTCATCGGGGTTTTGTTCGAGATTTAGCGAGGCTGTTTCGTAATCACGTACAACCGCCATTAAGGGCACTTCGCTATCAAAAACTGTTTCAAGCACCGTTTTGGCTGGATCTAGATTGGGTTCCTGCGGCAAATAGCGCACCCGCACATTCCCCCAAATTGTTAAATTCCCTTCGTCGGCATCTTCAACCCCAGCGATAATTTTGAGCAGTGTCGACTTACCACTTCCATTCCGGCCGAGTAGACCGATCTTGTCCCCTGAATTGATCAGCAGGTGCACCCCATCGAGTAAAATCCGTTCGCCATACTGCTTTGATACATGTTCAAGGGTGACTAAATTCATACAGAACCTAAAAGACCAGACTGATCATAAAAAAAGTCTGGTCTAAACATAAAATAACAAGTTGTTTTAAATTTGAAAGCCGGTTTTTGAATAGATTAGTTTTTGTTGATAGTCACTCACATATCCTGAGAGCATATCTTGCAAACTACCCCACTCTTCACTGTTCAATATTGTCCGCATCTGTTCAATCGTCTTCGCTACACCGCTGGATTGGATTTGATCAGCCTCACCAAAGCGCGTGTACCAAAACTCTAGATCCGAAAGACCTAAACGAGTAATACGCGGAATCAGTTCGTTTACGACAAACTCAGAATATTCAGCCTCACGACTGTCACGAATATTCCAAGTCATAATGATTTTTACCGGAAGATTTGACATTAACGTTTGGGTTCTAAAAAGACGACTTGAGGCTCTTCTGGCAAAGAAGATCTAGATATCTTAAGCGAAGATTCGGCCGAGACTTCGGTGATCCCCATCTCACGCACAAATTTATCCAACGGATCATATTCATACTTTAAGCCATCTTCCGCATACATTGTTGGGATTACAATTGCAGGCTCGATCATCGATACAACTTCAGAAGCCTGAGAAGCATTTAAGACATCGTTGCCACCTACAGGCAAAAGCAAAATATCAACACCACCTAGCGTATCGATTTGTGTTTGCGTAGGCACTTTGTCTAGTTCACCCAAGTGAGCCACCTTTAAGCCATCAAAGTTGTAAACGAAAATAATATTCCGTTTTTCTTCAACTGTTTTTCTAGGCGCTGCGATGCCGTGTATAAATACGCCACCCAGTTCATATTCACCTGGGCCATCTAACTTTTGTTTTAAGCCGGTTACATTTTCTTCGCTATATCGGCTGGTTCCATTGCCAATATGGCTAATTGTTACAATGTCACCTTTTATCTTTGGTGCACCAAGTCCCGATTTTTGTGTAAAGGGATCAGTGACCACTGTAGACATACTACGTTCTGTAATGCGAAAGCATCCTAGTCCAAACCAAGTTAATTCCATATGTTGTTTTCTCCTGCAACCGTTAATTATATCAGGATTACATAAAATGTTCTAAGAATGAGGATAATGGTTTAACCGTTTAAACCAATTGCCTAACCTGCCAATCAAGAGTAAAACTTAAGCCTATGAATGACTCACGAGAATTTGACATTATTGTATGGGGTGCAACCGGCTTTACCGGCCGATTAGTAGCCGAATATCTGTACGACCGATATGGCGATGACCCTACGCTAAAATGGGCGATGGCAGGACGTAATCCAGCCAAACTTGAAGCCGTTCGCAACGAAGTAGCTGACGACAGTGTCGAAATGATCACGGCCGACAGCAACGACGAAGCCAGTCTGGACGCCATGACCCAACGCACCAAAGTCATTCTGACCACCGTTGGCCCCTATGGCAAATACGGGTCGAAACTCGTGGCCGCTTGCGTTAAAAACCAAACCCATTATTGCGACTTAGCAGGTGAAGTCCCATGGATGCGCCAAATGATCGATGCACATCATGAAAGTGCCAAAACCAACGGCACCAAAATAGTGCACACCTGCGGTTTTGATTCAATCCCATCTGATCTGGGTGTCTTCTACACCCAAAAAGAAGCTGTCAAACATTCAGGCCAGCCAGCCAAGATGATCAACATGCGGGTCAAAGCTTTCAAAGGGGAAATGAGCGGTGGCACCTACGCATCTTTAAATGATGCTGTCGAAAAAGCTACTAAAGATAAAAGCCAGATGGCTGTTTTAATGAACCCATACAGCTTAAATCCTGAAGGGGAACAAGATGGGCCAGACAAACCAGATATGCAAAGTGTGATTTATGATGAAATCAGCAGCAGCTGGATTTATCCATTTATCATGGCGGGGATCAATACGAAGGTGGTCCGGCGGAGCAATGCATTAGGTGGCTATCCCTATGGCAAAGATTTTCAATATGACGAATCGGTGATGAGTGGAGATGGGATCCCCGGCCGCTTAAAAGGGATTTCGGCCGCATCTGTGATGGGGATCGTCATGCTGGCAAAACCAGGTTCAATGCTCAAAAAAGCGGTTGATTGGTATTTACCCGAGCCGGGTGAAGGGCCAGATGAAAAAGCACGTGCGGCCGGGTTTTACAACATGCGCTTTTACGCCACTTTGCAAGATGGGTCAGTCGCGGTTGGTAAAGTCACCGGAGACATGGACCCCGGTTATGGCTCAACCAGCAAAATGATGGCGGAGTGTGGTGTTTGTTTGGCAAAAGATGAAACCCCTGCCGTGGCAGGTGTACTCACACCATCTATCGCAATGGGCGAGCCACTACTCAAACGGCTCGAAGAAAATGCAGGGCTTACCTTTACCTATCAATCAGCATAA
>JBGCDP010000292.1:0-14607 GCA_045105475.1 Anaerolineae bacterium | reverse complement strand
AAAAACATTCTCGACAGCTTTGATCTACCCGCAAATCCAAGGATTGCAATCGGGGATAAAGCCTTAGGAGAAACAATCAGCGGGCTACATAAATTATTACCTGGGGCGACATTTATTTCTGCCACCGACATATTACGTCAAATGCGCGTCATCAAATCGGAAGCCGAAATCGACATGATGCGCAAAGCAGGAGCGATTACCGAAGCCGCTTTTGCCGATGTTTGCAAGCGGCTCAAGCATGGGATGCTCGAGCTAGACGTTGTCACTGAGGTTGACTATCAGCTGCGCAGGCACGGCTCACTGGGCCCATCGTTTACAACCTCTCTCTACTGCTCCGGCCCCGATCATCCACTGATGTTTGGTCAGCGGGAAGCAACGTGGAAGAGAACACTGAATCCGGGCGTTGCGCTTCTTTTCGACTTCGGCGCCATTCTCGACGGCTACTGCTACGACTACGGCCGTACGATCTTTTTTGGAGAACCAACGGCCGAATATGAGCGCATGTACAAGTTGGTCATGGACTCGCAAGCGGCCGGAATTGCCGCCTTAAAAGCGGGCAGTATGACGACGGCTGAAGCTGATGCCGCCGCCCGCCAGGTTATTGTCGATGGAGGGTACGGACCGGAATTCCGCCACCGCTTAGGCCACGCCATCGGCGTTGACGTGCACGAGCCACCCTTCCTCACCAAAACAGACAAAACCGTCTTGAAAGAAGGGATGATTTTTACCGTTGAGCCAAGTATCACCCAATTCCACACCTATTCTGCTAGGGTTGAAGATTGTGTCGTTGTACGGCCAGATGGTGGAGAACCGCTAACTTCAGGGAATCAAGAAATGCGGGTGATATAAGTGACACCTTTGCTTGATGTTCGCAATCTAGTCACCCAATTTGATACAGATGAAGGAGTCGGCCATGCGGTACGGAACGTATCGTTTAACTTAAACGCGGGGGAATCACTAGCGATTGTTGGCGAGAGTGGCTCAGGAAAGTCGGTCACTGTTTTATCGATTTTACGCTTGATCCCTACCCCTCCCGGCCGGATTGTTGCAGGCGAGGTCTTGTTTAACGGGCAAGATCTACTTACCTTATCAAAGAATGAAATCAGGAAGGTACGCGGCCGAGAAATATCGATGATA
Organism: Anaerolineae bacterium; assembly: GCA_045105475.1. Lineage (GTDB taxonomy): Bacteria > Chloroflexota > Anaerolineae > Promineifilales > Promineifilaceae > WTJY01. The sequence goes on along the minus strand of JBGCDP010000292.1, from coordinate 13,470 downwards.
TTTCAAGATCCGATGACCTCGCTCAACCCGGTGTTGACCGTCGGCACCCAACTGATTGAAGCGTTGCGTAACCACAAAAAGGTCAGTCGGGCAGAAGCGTATAAACAAGCGGCCGAAATGCTGCGCTTGGTCGGTATGCCAGATGCGACCCGCCGTCTAAAAAATTATCCGCACGAATTTTCAGGCGGGCAGCGGCAACGGATCGGGATCGCCATGGCGCTGATTACCAATCCATCTTTACTCATCGCAGACGAACCGACGACTGCACTTGATGTGACGATTCAAGCGCAAATCACAGAATTAGTGTCTGAACTACAACGCAGTTTAGGCATGGCAATTATCTGGATCACCCATGATTTAGGGGTGGTTGCAGGCTTGGTCAAAAAGGTCGCGGTAATGTACGCTGGGCATATTATTGAAATGGCACCGGTGCGGGACCTCTATCTTGAAACGAGCCACCCATACACGTTGGGATTGCTTGAGTCGATTCCGGCCGTCGATGGCAGCAATGAACGCCTTATCCCCATCGAAGGGTCGCCACCCAGCATTATGGATGAGGTAGTCGGCTGTCCATTTGCTCCCCGCTGCCGCTTTGTACAAGATCGCTGTCGCAATGAAAACCCACCACTGGCTGAAGTCAGCCCCAATCACTTTTCCGCCTGCTGGGAGTGGGAAACGGTGCGGGCCGAACAGCGGGAGAGCGAGCTAGAAACAAAAGTTGAGAAAGCACTTGCTCCACGGCCGAAACCGTCCCAAGACACAATCCTAGAAGTTACCGATCTTAAAAAGCATTTCCCGATAAACAAAAGCCTTTTCAGCCGCAAGAACGAAGTCGTAAAAGCGGTCGATGGGGTTTCTTTTTCAGTCAGGCAGGGGGAAACACTAGGGCTTGTCGGGGAAAGTGGCTGTGGCAAATCGACAACGGGCGAAACGATTCTCCGGCTGATCAACGAAACTGCAGGCAAAATTGTTTTCGATGGGACCGATATCACCTCACTAAATGAACGGGATATGCGCGGGATTCGGCGCAATATTCAAATGATTTTCCAAGATCCGTTTGCATCGCTTAATCCACGCAAAACGGTGGGTGAGATCATCAGCGAAGGGCTCGTTATTCATCAGATTGGTGATACACAATCACGCACTGAGCGTGTGGCAGAGGTCATGGAAATTGTGGGACTCAACCCCGGCATGGCGAGCCGCTACCCGCATGAATTTTCAGGCGGTCAGCGTCAGCGTGTCGGCATCGCCCGGGCCTTGGCGACCCAGCCAACTTTTATCGTGGCAGATGAACCGATCTCCGCGTTAGATGTCTCGATTCAGGCGCAAATCGTTAATCTGCTTGATGATCTAAAGCATGAGTTAGGGTTAACCTATCTGTTTATCGCCCATGATTTATCGATGGTGCGCTATATCAGTGATCGCGTCGCCGTCATGTATTTGGGTCGCATCGTTGAAATGGGAAGCCGAGATGATGTGTTTGAAAAAGCCCTTCACCCATACACCCAAGCGTTGCAATCGGCCGTTCCTATTCCGCACCCTGATCGAGAAGCTGAACGTGAGCGGGTGATTTTAGAGGGTGATGTACCAAATCCGGCCGCCCCACCGACCGGCTGTCATTTCCATCCACGTTGTATTTTCGCCACCGATATTTGCCGCACCGACTACCCTGGGTTTCGCAATTTAGGGAGTGACAGTCGGCCGCACGAAGTCGCCTGCCATCATGCAGAGCAATTCCTAACGACACCTGAATAAGACCTGCCGAAAAAACGTAACGGTAACCAACTCATTTAATTTAAAGGCAGCGAGCATTCGTATCTCTCTGGGGCACCATCGAAATTCTAAGTCTACTCATTTTGCCGATTGACATTATTTAGTGTAATAAATACAATAAGTCGAAATTAAAGCGATTATCACCAATCGCTAAAGAGACACTTATGAATAAAACCGTCTTAGCAACCTGCAACTTGAACCAGTGGGCCTTAGATTTTGAAGGAAATTTACAGCGAATTCGTGAATCGATAGAGCAGGCAAAAGCGGCCGGGGCCAAATACCGACTCGGGCCGGAGCTTGAGATTCCTGGCTACGGCTGCCAAGACAGTTTTCTAGAGGGAGATACTCTGCGTCACTCGTGGGAGGTACTCGCAGAACTCCTTGATGGAGATTTAACTTACGGCATCATATGTGACATCGGCATGCCGATCATGCACAAAGACATCCGCTACAACTGCCGCGTGTTTGCGCTAGATGGCAAGATTTTACTCGTGCGGCCGAAAATCGTTTTGGCCATGGACGGCAACTATCGGGAACGACGTTGGTTTACCCCTTGGCGCCAAAAACGCACGCTTGAAACATTAATGCTGCCCGACATCATCCGCCAAGTAACGGGTCAAAAGACAGTGCCAATCGGAGATGGTGCACTGGAATTCAACGACACTACGTTGGCGGCCGAAACATGTGAAGAGCTGTTTGCACCGGACAGCCCCAACATTTATCTGGGGTTAGACGGAGTTGAAATCATCGCCAACGGGTCAGGCTCACATCACGAATTGCGCAAGCTTAACCAGCGCATCGATCTGATCCAAAGTGCCACAGCTAAAAACGGTGGTGTCTACATGTATGCTAATCAGCAGGGGTGTGACGGCGGCCGATTGTATTTTGACGGCTGTGCCCTCATCGCCGTGAATGGCAAAATCGTGGCGCAAGGGAGCCAGTTTTCACCCAGCGATGTCGAAGTCATCACGGCTACAGTGGACCTAGAGCAAGTTCGGTCTTTCCGTGGGGCTTTTATCAGCCGCATGGACCAAGCCAGCGAATCGGCCGCTGTGCCGCGCATTTCGGTAGATTTTGATCTCACGATTGATGACCCGGCGCTTCCCCCGACTCGGCCACTTGAGGTGAGCTATCACACGCCGCAAGAAGAAATCGCCTATGGTCCGGCCGCATGGCTATGGGACTATTTGCGTCGCTCCGGCACAAACGGCTTTTTCTTGCCGCTATCTGGCGGAGCAGATTCGTCATCCGTGGCGGCCATTGTTGGCTCGATGTGCCAGATGGTCGTTAAAGAAGCCAAAGCTGGCAACAAGCAGGTGATCGCTGATGCGGCCCGCATCGTAGGAGACGCATGGTATGAACCCAAAGATGCGCAGGAGTTTGCGAACCTCATTTTGCACACTTGCTATATGGGGACAGAAAATAGTTCAAGGGAGACGCGGCAGCGGGCCAAAACACTGGCTTGGCAAATCGGTGCCCATCACCTCGCCATCAATATCGATGGGGTCGTGAGTTCGTTAATTGAGCTGTTTGTAAAGACGACAGAAAAACGGCCGAAGTTTAAAACGAACGGCGGTTCAAACGCTGAAAATCTTGCACTACAAAACATTCAGGCCCGCTCCCGCATGGTCATCGCCTACTTTTTAGCCCAACTTCTGCTTTGGGTCAGGGGGCGAGATGGGGCATTGCTGGTGCTAGGCACATCGAATGTTGATGAGGCGTTACGCGGGTATATGACCAAATATGACTGCTCAAGTGCAGACATCAATCCGATTGGGGGCATCAGCAAGGTTGATTTGCGGCTGTTCCTGCAATGGTCGGCCGAGCATCTAGGCTATCCGGTGTTAGCTGAAATCGCGGAAGCACCCCCCACGGCGGAACTTGAACCGATTACTGATGACTATGTGCAAAAAGATGAGGCGGATATGGGTGTGACCTATGCGGAACTGAGCACCTTCGGCCGCTATCGCAAAACCAATCGCTGTGGCCCCCTTGCGATGTTTGAAAACCTGATCCATGAGTGGGACCATCTGCCGGCCGAAGAAGTAGCCCGGAAAGTCAAACATTTCTTCCGTTATTACGCCATTAACAGGCATAAAATGACCGTTTTAACACCTTCTTACCATGCCGAATCCTACTCTCCCGACGATAATCGATTTGACCTGCGGCAGTTTTTATACAATGTGCGCTGGACGTGGCAGTTTAAGAAAATAGACGCACTCGTTGAACGATTAAACAACTTATAGACTTTTTGAGAGTAAGACCCAATGAATGAATACCATCTTCCCAAATTAGCTCAAGCGGTTGAACGGAAATCAGCCCGAGACAAGCTGATGCGTGATTTAACTACTGTGCGTGAAGAAATTCAGGCAAAAGCCCAGCATGTACAAGCGTTAAAAGCAGCGCTTGAAAAAGAAGCCAAAGACGTTGAACGGCTTGAGTCGGTGAGTTTGCAAAATCTCATCCAGTCGATGCTAGGCAATAAGGCTGAAAGACTTGAAAAAGAACAGCTCGAAGAGATCACCGCCCGTATTAAATACGAAACGGCCGCACAGCTGCTCGAAATTATGCGTTCTGAAGAACAAGGGTTGCTCAGCCGAATCGAGCCGTTGAGTGAGGCAGACGCCGCCCTAGAAGCGCTTCTGCTCGAATCGTCGCAACCATCGGCCGACGCTGACAAAGATGCGGCCGATACCGAAAGCCGCTGGGCCGCTTTACAAAATTTACTCAAATAACCGATTTATGTAGCTCCGGTCTATTTTCAGATCGACTGCATAAAACACCAACTCAATTTAACCATTTCGCTCGATAAGTTTGTGCTGCGAAATAACTACTTAAGGTTGAAAATGCAAACTGTAGATGATGAATATTGGCATATGTTGATCGACACGGTCGAAGGTAAATTTCAAAAAAGCAAGTTAGAACGTAAATTACACGCAACCGAATTACAAATAAAAACTCTGGAAACTTCGATAGAAGAGCTTGAAAGCCAGGTTCAGAAAGAGTTCAACGATGTCGAGATTTTAAAAACCAACAGCCTCCCAAAATTTTGGCACCAGATGCGGGAAACGCTTGATGAAAAAATCAAACGAGAAGAGGATGAGCTTTTAGACATCCAAATGGCCTATTTAACGGCCGTACAAACGCTGGAGTCAGCAAAGTCTGAGTCTAAATATATTCAATCAATGCTAGAAGAACTGGCAGATATCGATGAAATTCTCTACGATCTAGCGTTTGAGCAAGCGGTATCTAAAACTGATGAGCTCCGATTCATGGCTAACAAGGTTGCCTTATGGCATACAAGACTCATACACCTCAATCAAGCCATTCCGCAGGGGCATAGTGCAGAGCAAGATTTACATGAAGCGCAAAAGATTTCACTTGCAATTTCCCCGCCCTTAACACCATCTGTGAGTCTAGATATAGGGATATCGACAATCTCTATCCCATTAAACAAAGAAAACGCATCTGACACAGAGCTAACCAGTTTTAATGTCGCTATAGACAAAGTGAGAATTAGCTTCACAGAGTTTTGCGAACGGCTAAAAACAATTTCAATTGACGCCCAAGATTTGCATAACGTCTTGACTCAATACCCAGACATTTTTAAGGAGCAATTCAGGCCTGCTTTCTGGACCTTGACCATGCCAAAGCCTCCACCTTTGAACTTTCTTTTTAATCGAATATCAGCGCCTCAAATCGAATCTATTCGCCGATTAATTCTGAAAAAAATCAATATGCTCGAAATAGAAATAAAAACGGAACTAGCAAAACAACCTGCCCTTGAAAAAGAGTGGAATGCTTGTTGGACAGCAAACAATCTATGAATAAATCAAAATCACCCTCACCTGCCATCGAAAATGGCATCCTCTTTACCGACCTGTATCAGCTCACCATGGCCCAACTCTACTATCGGATGGGGCTCCACGAGACACCGGCTCAGTTTGACCATTTCTTCCGTTCATACCCAGACTATGGGTCGCACCAAGCAGGGTTCTGCATTTCGGCCGGGCTTGAGTGGCTGGTCGACTGGATGGACGACGTTTTGTTTGATGAACCTGCCCTTGCTTATCTGGCATCGTTAACCGGCAATGCGGGGAACCGGCTGTTTGCAGACGACTTCCTAGGATGGCTGCGCACCAACGGAAACTTCTCAACCTTATCGATCAATGCGATCCCTGAAGGGCGGGTGGTGCACCCAAACGTGCCGCTAACCGTCGTCGAAGGTCCATTGGGTATGGCACAGCTCTTAGAGACCGCCTTGCTCAACAAGCTAAATTACCCAACCCTGATCGCTACACGAGCCGCCCGCATTAGCCAAGCGGCCCGTGGGAATACGGTGCTTGAATTTGGGATGCGGCGTGGTCATGGTAGTGGCGTCAACGCTGGCGGCCGGGCAGCGATTATCGGCGGTGCCAACTTCTCATCCAACACGGGGCTTTCCGCTAGATTAGGTCTGCCGGCAAAAGGAACTCACGCCCACAGCATGGTGCAAGCATTTTTAGCACTGGGTCATAGCGAATTAGATGCATTTCAAGCATATGCAGATAATTATCCAGACAACTGCTTGCTGCTGGTAGACACGATTAACACCCTTGAGAGTGGGGTCCCTAACGCGATCAAAATCTTTGAAAAGCTAAAAAAGCAGGGGCATCGGCCGATTGGTGTGCGTTTGGACTCAGGCGACTTGGCCCATCTTGCCGTACAGACGGCTAAACTGCTCAATGCGGCCGGATTTGAAGATCTCTCGATTACGCTTTCAAACAATTTGGATGAGATGACTATCGTTCAAATCATCTCGCAGATTCGTGAAGAAGCTCGCCAAGCGGGGATGGATGCAGACCATATCATTAACCGTTTGGTATACGGGGTTGGCACCCAGCTCATCACCTCTAACGGAGATGCAGCCTTGGGCGGCGTGTTCAAACTTGTCTCACTTGAGAAAGATGGGGCATGGCAACCGGCGATCAAAATATCAGAATCGTCACGCAAAACGCCAAACCCAGGGCGCAAAAAGCCGTATCGCATTTATGACAAACGTGGGTTGGCAACAGCCGACATCATCACGCTAGAAGATGAGGGGCCGCTGACGACCGGACCACAGACCGCCGATGAGCTAGTTTTACATCACCCGTCGATGCACGGGGTTACGCGGACGGTGAACAAGTCGGCCATTACTGCCATAGAGCCGCTCCATGTCCCCATCTTAAAAGAAGGCAAACGTGTGTATGATTTTCCGTCACTAGAAAACATCCAAGCTCAACGCAAGCAAGATTTGGCCCGACTCGATATCGGTGTTAAGCGAATTATTCATCCTCACATTTATCATGTTTCACTCTCGAAAAAACTGTGGGATTTAAAGCAAGATCTCATTAAAAAGCACAGGGTTGTAAAATAAGTAATCGAGCATGAAGCAAGACTGAGCCCAGTTTTGCTTCATGCTTAATCGCTTCCGGCCGCAAACTAGAAATGACAATAGGCAAACGGCCCTGTTTCCTAGCCCTTAAGAACTATCGATCAACCTGCAAGCTGACTTTCCCCTGCTATAATCGGAGCTTATGCAAGATTTTTTCAAAAAACTAGGCATTTTTCCATGGTTGATTTTGGGACCGATTTTGACCGCATTGGCGATCGGTTCGTTGATCAACATCACCAACTCATGGCCGTTTGAGCCAAACCTAAACCGTGATTTGGTGCGTTCGATCGAAACTGAATCAGCATCGGCCGTCGATATCATGGAAGTGGTTATTCCAGAAAGTTTAGTCGCCTTCTTATTCTCCGTTGCACTAGGAGTATTGGGTTTAGCGATGCCGCTCGTCTATTTGCTCAATCAACGGATATTCAGACGGCCGCCGACAGCGTTTGATGTCTCACGCCAATCGTTGGCCATTGGGGGCTGGGTGGCGCTCTCGCTTATGTTTCACATGAACCGAGTTCTAAGCGTTGCACTCATCTTACTCATCGGTTTTGTGATTTTCCTGTTTGAGTTTGTGATTTTGGTGAGGCTGCATGCACGGCGAAACCTTGACCTAGATTTTGATGAAGAGGATGAAGCGGAGCTAGCGGCCGACTAATTGACTTAAACGACTTCTAAAGTAGCAAACATCGAGCCTAATTCAGGCCTGCATAAATTTTCTAGTAATCGATTGAATGAATCTGGAATTTCAGGTTAAAATCACAAACCCAATGAAAGAATATTTACGACAAATTCCAGCAATAAACAATCTACTTGAATCTCCGGCCGCCGTTGACCTTATCGCCCAATTCGGCATTGATATGGTCACAACCCATCTGCGCCAAGCGGTTGATGAAATCCGCCGGGTGATTTTGGCGGGTGAAGCGAACGGCACCCCACCCACGGCCGACTCAATTTTAGCCATGGCGAACCAAACCTTAGAAGCGGACCTTGCCCCCTCTTTGCACGGGGCCATCAACGCCACCGGCGTCATCATCCATACTAATTTGGGGCGAGCCACACTGAGCAAAGCGGCACAAGCGGCCGTGCTCGAAGCGGCCCAGGGGTACGGGACGCTGGAGTTTGACATCGTTTCAGGCAAACGTGGGAAACGAGACATCCATGCGGAGCGATTGCTAACGCAGGTCACCGGAGCCGAGGCGGCTCTACTCGTCAATAACACAGCCTCGGCCGTCATGATGATGCTTTCCACCTTGTGCACCGGCAAACGTGTAATCATTAGCCGGGGGCAGCTGGTCGAGATCGGTGGCGGCTTTCGGGTACCAGACGTGATGGCCCAGTCTGGCGCCATCTTAAAAGAGGTCGGTACTACCAATCGAACCCATCTGCGAGATTACGAAAACGCGATCCTTGAAGACCCTGAAAATACGGGCGCCATTATGGTGGCCCATCACTCAAACTTTAAAATCGTGGGCTTTACCACAGAGCCGGACATGGCCGATCTGGCCGCTTTAGCCAAAAAGCACAATATTCCGCTTTTATTTGACCAAGGGTCAGGCTGCATGTTTGACACAGCCAAATATGGGCTGGACCATGAACCCACTGTGCAAGAAGGGGTTACGGCTGGGGCTGATTTGATTGCGTTTAGCGGAGACAAACTGTTGGGTGGGCCGCAGGCTGGCATCATCATCGGCCGGGCAGATTTAGTTGCGACGCTCAAACGGCACCCACTAGCACGTGCGTTACGGCCGGACAAGCTTTGTATCGCGGGGCTGGCGGCGACGTTGGGCCATTATTTAAAAGGGGACGCACTGCAAGAAATTCCCGTGTGGGCGATGATAGAAAAGCCGCTTGATAAAATTAAAACGACGGCCGAAGCTTGGCAAAAAGAGCTAAAAGCGGCCGGAATCGATTCTGCAGTCGTGGCGTCAAAATCAACAGTCGGCGGTGGCAGCTTGCCCGGTACAAGCTTTGACACATGGGCGCTTAAACTTACCCATCCACAATTGGAAACGTTTAACGCCCAGTTGCGCCAGAGCAAGCCGCACGTCATCGGCCGTATTCAGGAAGATGCGCTTTTATTGGACCCACGCACGGTTCAAGCTGAGCAATCAGAAAGTTTGGTCAAAGCGATCTTAGAGGCATTTGGTAAGTAGGGGTTTTAATTTCCCTCAAATCTTTTATAATTGCCCATCTCTAGGAGCGATCGCATAGTTGGTCTAGTGCACTCGCTTGGAAAGCGAGAGTCCTCACGGACACGCAGGTTCGAATCCTGTTCGCTCCGCAAAAAAAGGTCACCAATTTGGTGGCCTTTTTTGTTACATTTTTTTCGATGTGAGCAAAATATGTAGATTAGCAAAGAGGACGATTAGCTTCGTATGATAATCTCCTTATCATCTCAAACGAAAACAAGCTACTAGGGTTCTATGCAGTAGGAATGGGCCATTTTTCTCTCGAGTACTCCCCTCCCTTTCCCATTCCCCAATAAAAATAAATCACGTACGATCATAATCGTACTTTTTACCCAAATTAAAAATTTAACAGCCTTTGCAATCAATCAAATAAGGAAAAACCCGATGAGTGAAACAACAATTACTAATGCTGAAGAATTTGCTGGATGGCAAAAAGTAGTCAAGAAGTATGCAACTCCTGATGTGAATCGAGGAACTTGGCAGATTATTAACTCTTATGGCGGGCTCTTTGCCGGCTGGGTCGTGATGTATGTTGCGCTCCAGTTTGTAGGCATATGGCTAGCGCTACTCTTAGCCATACCGACGGCCGGTTTTTTGGTCCGAATCTTTATTATTCAACACGATTGTGGTCACGGCTCTTTCATGAAATCAAAGAAAGCCAATGACTGGATCGGTGCAATTTCTGGCGTCTTTACGCTTACCCCGTACAAGCTCTGGCGCCGTTCGCATGCCATTCATCATGCCCATCACGCAGATTTAGACGACCGTGGCACCGGTGACATTTGGACGCTCACCGTAGATGAGTATTTAAATGCCCCCATGTGGCAGAAAGTTGCGTACCGCATCTTCCGCAATCCATTTTTCTTATTCGGTATCGCCCCTATCTTCCAATTCATCATCCTCTCTCGTTTTCATTATGGGATGGGGTCAGAGAGGAACAAGCAAAACAATAGATCGCTATTAGCCACCAACTTGGGTCTGGCGCTATTGCTCATTCTCCCCTCTTTACTAATTGGATGGCAGGCTGTCTTAATTTTATGGCTGCCCGTGGCTATCATTGCAAGCTCGGCCGGGACTTGGATGTTTTACGTCCAACATCAGTTCGAAGACACCTATTGGGAACACAAGCCAGAATGGGATTACACTTTGGCCGCGATGGCTGGCAGCTCATATTATGAGTTACCAAAAGTTCTTCAATGGTTTACGGGCAACATCGGCTTCCATCACATCCATCACCTAAGCCCTAGAATTCCAAATTACAACCTACAGGCTTGCCATGAAGAAAATGAAATCATGCAACGTGTTGTAAAATTGACTCTGTGGACGAGCTTTGAAACAGTCTTTTTAGCACTTTGGGATGAAGGCAACCGGACTCTAATTACCTTCCGGCAAGCCATGCAGTTGCAAGCCTAGATCAATAATGGCTTAAGCTATTGTTACTTTTCAAACTCTTGATTGCTGACACAAAATTGCAAATTTAACCGATTCCAATTTGATGTTAGCAATCAAGACAACCTAAACCAGAGCCATATTGGGAGCATTCATACCTGAAAAAAAATTCCAACTGTATTAAAGTCATCTTGAACATATTTGCTTAATAGAGTAGAAAAGTCTAGATACAAGCAATTCACATGTGCTTGACCATCGGACACGCAGTAGGTTAAGACAAATTTGGCACAAAAAGTGCTTTTCAGATTTATTATCAGGCTACATATTTTTACCCACCCATAGGATACCAAAGAGGAAATCATGAATAACATCATTTTTATCTCGAGAGAACGACGGCTCATGCTGTCACTTGCCGCATTAGCGCTGGTCATATTATTCGTGTCAGCGGCCGCGGCTGATGACACCGCCCCATCACCCACGCCTCAACCCATCCCAGCAGACATAAACCAAGCAAATGCAGATCAAAGCGACAGTGCCGAAGCCGCAGCACCCGATTGGCTAGAACCACGCCCCTTAAGCATTGTTGACTTAATCAGCGGTGGTCTAGAGCCTTCGCTCATGGCAGGCTCACCGATTGTCTGGCTACCAAGCCAAGCACTTCTACAGTTCGATTCAGGATCGAAAAATGGGGACATTGTTAAGGTAAATGCAACGATGCTCCCAACAGTTCATACGGTCGCATTCTGTTTGGGGCAATTCGGTTTCCAAGACCAGTGGCCGATTTCAGTCCCTGAATCAAAAATGCGGATTGAATCCAACGGGGCCGACATCACAGACCAGATCGAATCGATAGAATATTGGCTCACTGGCCTAACACAGCCGATTGCAAATACAAGCGGGCTTCGGTATGAAACAAAAGTAATTATTGGAGATGAAATTAAATTCGCATCTGACGGCCGCTTGATGATGCCAGAGAACATGGGTTGTAAAATCCGGTTCAAAAATGGTGCTTCAAATGGTGGGAATATAACCATCGAGTACGAGCATGAGTTAACCCAATACATCTCCGTTGAAATTATTGATCAGAAATTGGACCATGAGTTTAAAGCCTATTATTGGAATGCACCTCAAAATTTTGGCAACCTAACAAGCTTAAATGAACAGATTGTTCAGTACAGGATTAATAAAGGCGATCGGGACGGCCGACATGATTTCTTTAAATTTGTTCCGCCAGCCGAAGCCAATTACACGGTGATGGCTTTTCCGCCGACCAAGCTAGATATGTACGCTGCAGTCAGCGATTTAGAAGCTTTAAAGATTTATCCAGGCTCAGGCACCTATCGCTTACGCGAAAACAAAGCGGATTTTGGAGACATTTCAATTGACTGGATCACCATGGCCGGTATTCCATTGAACTTCCATACAAAAGAATCGGACACTTCCGGTGGGCAAAAGTATTTAGACTTCTTCAAGGTGAACGGAGAATATCGCTTTCATGCACTTGAAGTCCTTGCTTTAGACAATGAATATGACAGTTGCATGACCAATGGAGGCTGTAGTGACGCCCTTCTACAAACGATCACATCAGACACACGGATGCCTGTAGACGTTTACTATCTCAAGGTAGACCGTATCGCTCCGGGGCTAACACAAGTGCCTTTGTGTTCGGTGGGCCCAGCATGGTCAACGTCTGATGCCGGTAGCAAATGTAGCAGCTATCGCATTGCCAATAGCCCGACCGACGACTTGGACGTTGCAGCAGAGGCTGAGATTCTAGGTGCCCCAACTTTGTTTGTGGATAGCCAATCGGCCGTCAATAGGTCTCCGTTTGTCCCCCAAATGGATGAGTTCATATGGCTGCCGATGATTATGAATCCGGCCCAACCAGAGCCAGACAATCCATCGGCCGACTGTCCGTGTGGCTGGTTTACTGAAGACGGCCGAATGCTAGGCTATGTCGAACCGCCAGGCTCGTAAATAAAAAAAGGGCTGAAAGGTTTTAAAACCTTTCAGCCCCAGCAGCCTACTTTTTTAAATACTCTTTCAAGAACTTCCCTGTATACGAGCCTTTGACCTCCGCCACTTCTTCTGGCGTCCCTTGAGCCACAATCTCACCACCTCGATCACCACCTTCCGGTCCCAAATCAATCAAATGATCTGCCACCTTAATGATGTCAAGATTATGCTCAATAATAATGACCGTATTGCCACGGTCTGCTAAACGGTTCAACGATTCGATAAGTTTCGCCACATCATGCGAGTGCAATCCAACCGATGGCTCGTCCAAAATATACACAGTCCGGCCGGTTGCGATTTTACTGAGTTCTTTACTCAGCTTCACCCGTTGTGCTTCCCCACCAGACAGTGTTGTTGCCGGTTGGCCCAGCTTGATATAACCCAATCCGACATCTAGCATCGTTTGAAGCTTCCGCCTAATCGAGTTATGCGCTTCGAAAAAGACCACCGCTTCTTCAATTGTCATCTGCAACACGTCAGCGATATTTTTCTCTTTGAACGTCACTTGGAGCGTTTCACGGTTATACCGACTGCCTTCACAAATTTCACACGGGACATAAATGTCTGGCAAAAATTGCATTTCGATTCGATTAACACCCTGCCCTTCACAAGCTTCACAGCGGCCGCCTTTTACGTTAAAGCTAAAACGACCAGGCTTGTATCCACGAATCTTGCTCTCGTTTA
>JBGCDP010000291.1:0-26899 GCA_045105475.1 Anaerolineae bacterium | reverse complement strand
AAGATTTTCGCCCGGCCGACGTCAGCCGTCCCGCTCGACGGCCGGATTGTGCCCGCATTTTGGAACGCCGCCTGCGCCTCTTCTAGCTTCCCTTGTTTAGAGTAAAGTTCACCCAATCTCTGCCAAGCATCCAACGCTTTTTCATCGATTTTTAGCGCGCGTTTATAAAACTTCTCTGCTTCGCTCAGGTTGCCTGTGGCTAAATGCACATTGCCTAAACCTATTCTAGGGGCAGCAAACCCTTTCTTCATTTTTGCCGCTTGATCATACGATTCAATCGCACTGTCATATTGACCAAGAGCCAGCAGAGCATCCCCGATATGCAGGCGGGTCACCTCGTGTTTGGCATTTAGCTCGGCCGCTTTTTCAAATGCGATTAAAGCTTCGGCTGGTTTATCCCCCAATTGGCGAACCAGCCCTAACTCAAACCAAGTCCAATGCTCTGTAGGCAACAGCATGTTCGCCTTTTCAAGCAATGTTTCTGACTCCGGGTTGTAGCGTGGCTCTCGCCCATCAGCCAGAGCCAACACCTGCGCCATGTGGGACAGCGCTTCGGCCAGCTGAGTGCCTAACTGAGTCCCACCTTTTGGCAGCCCTTCCTCTACTTTGGCAAAATCTCGACGTGCCAAATCATACTGTTTTTGCTTGAAAGAGAGCTTGCCGCTAAGCAGATGCCCAATCGCTTGCCGCTCTTGACGCCCACCCGCTTCCGCTTCTCCATTCAGCCAGCCGCGTTCTTCCATCCGCCGGAGCGTTTCGAGCATGTGGGCTTCTTCGTCGACTGAGACAAATTTGTTATCAAGAACGCTAAGCCCATTGAAAATCTCACGGCCGCCGGGCGAAAGCTGATCGTACCATTCCTCCCAAGAGCGCAATAACGTTTGGCACAGTTTTTGGTTATAGGCCATCCCCTCAACAAAACGGGGTAGCGCAAATAAAAATGCTTCGCGTTCATCTTTCCACAACAAATATTGAGTCAGATTAACAACCGCCTGAACCCAATTGTCTTCGCGACAGCGTTCTTCAATTAAATCTAAATCTGTTTCGATTTTAATTAAGCGTTCGCGCAAAAACTTGACCGCTTTTTCAACCAAATCTTGAACGGCAGTGCTGGTGCGATGGATTTGATTCTTGAGGTACTCATGCACAAAATCGGCATGCTCATCGTGCAGGCGAGCATGATCGGCCATAACGGTACTGTAATCACGTTCGAGCCGCTGCAACAGTTTCTCTAAATTAAATCTCTTTTGCCCGGCCGGTTGTAGCATGGCACGCAATGTGTCGACGTCGCCTCGGGCTAAAACTAGGGCATAGATCGCTTTGCGGTCGTCTTCAGCAACAGCATGTTTCAGATAGCTTTCAGTCATACTACGCATAATCTGATCGTTGCCGCTCACTTTCACCATGTCGGTCAGCACTTCTTCAAGCGATTCACCGGCCGCAATAACAGCAGCAGCCTCATGCACGGCCAAAGGTCGGCCGCGTGTCACCATACTCAGCGAGTTGACTTCTTCTTTATTAAGCGGCCGTCCCTGCATTTGAAAATATTCAGAAATATCATTGACCGATAGAGGCCACATATCAAACTCAGTCAGGTGACGGGGCCAATCGTCCGCATATCCTTTAAAAAACTCGTCCCCAAACTGCCGACTGTGAACAAGATCATTCCGGCCGCAAATCACCCACATGACCCGTGGGCCAGCCTCACGAATCACAGAGCGCAACCAGATGTCATTCCGATCAACAATCTCGTACGAATCGAGAAAAACAATAAGCCTTTTGCTCTTAGCTACATTCTGAAGACCCCGGGCTAACTGATGGGCCAACTGTTCATTCGGGTTTAAAAAATAGTCAAAGTGATTAGGTTTTAAATTTGCCTGCAAATAAATCTGTAAGCGGTTGTTTAGATTGGTCAACTGCTCAGCCGCCACCTGAATTCCAACCCCCAGTAATGATTCGACAATTTGCTCCCCAGCTTCCCCAATAAACGGTGCACGCCAGCGCACAATGCGAGCAATGGCGGGAACTCCCGCCCGACGCAGGATCGCCACATCATCTTCATGGCTTGACGCAGCGAGAACTTCTGCCACCTGCTTATCTACCTCATGCGCCTGCTTAATTGCACGGTTATAGGCTGAAAATTGCCGCCCCCACTTACGCCGAATCGCTTCATTATGAAGAGCGCGAAACACAAGTGCGGCTTCGATATGGTCACGTGCTACCTGCAAACCGGGGATCTTTTTACGCTCGTCGGCCCAGTCAATGGTTAACACTTTGAATTTATTCGTAAATGGAGGCTCTTTTTGCACAATGTCTTGAAAACGGCGTTTGAGGCTGGTTTTACCCATGCCTGCTCCGCCAGAAATCAAAACAACATGTGGATATTCTTCTTTGCTTCCCGTGCTTAAAAACGCTTCAAGCACGCTCTTAAATCTTTTCTGCTCTTCAATACGCCCCAAAAAAATTCTGTGACTCACCGGGTTCTTTTTACTGCTCATGGATACTTCCTTTAGCCTAGCTGATCGCTATGAGCCATCAACCTTCAGCAAGCCTTATTTCTTTCTACTTCATAAATAGAAATGTCATTGAAGGCGTTCCCTGTTTTTGTCCTATATCTCTATCTTTTAGATACTTCGGCTTGCTGGGAGCGATGTTATTTCAAATAAAATCGCCTGTCAATTGAAACTAAGCCATATAGAAATAAATAGGAAAAATGTCCGGTCTTATGCGCTATTCACATTTAATTTTCGTTTACTTTTCTCCTGACATCTGAGGTATACACGAATTTTATGCCAACAGTACCCCCCAATGTTCCCATGACCATTACCTGCGAGCCATTGTTGATAGCCAAAGATATGGGATGATTCCTCATCAGACATAGGTAACGAGTACCTTTTGTTTATGTTAAGTGGATTACAATACTTAACCGTTCAAGGTTTATTCTGAAAAGGGCAAATCAAGTAAACCTGAACACTTTAAACACACTCTATAAAGCTATATAGAAGTACAAGTTCGAGAGAAGTAGTATGAGACGTTATATACATACGTGCCCTCGTCAGGCTAGGATCGGCGTAATTGGGGCTGGCAATAGTGGAATTTGTTCAATTAGCCGCCTACTAAAAAACAACTACTACCACGCTGATTTTATTTTAGTAGACACTGATAAAGACCAACTACATAAAACAGACATAGCCGATGGCCAAATTCTGCATCGGATATTATTAGCGGATCAACGTTCGCTGGAATTAAAAAGCCGTAAAGGGACTAAAGGTAATCTTGAGTTAGGGACTCAGGCTGCAATGGGGTCGATCACTCGCCTTCAGTCTGTTATCCGTAATTACGATCTTCTTTTTTTAGTAGGTGGGATGGGTGGAGGCACAGCTACAACTGCTTTACCGGTCATCGCTGAAGCCGCGGCCGAGCTTGACATCATGACCGTGGCGATTGTAACCACCCCATTTGGCTTTGAGGGCAGCTTCAAACAAAAAAATGCGCATCACGGCATTACCGCTCTAAATTCACTAGTTGACACCCTCATTGTTTTACATGGCGATCAGCTGCTCAATATGATCGAAGATCGTCTACACCTCGATGAAGCATGGAGCCAAGCTGACAACCTACGCCATCGGTGCATTCACATTATTGAGCAGCTCACTCAATATCCGGGAATCATTAACATCGACTTCGCTGACGTCAAAGCGGTGATGGAAGGCAATGGGACAGCTCTCATGACAATGGGGGTAGGCTATGGTGAGAATAAAGTTGCTGATGTGGTCAAAAGTGCCTTGCATTGCAACTGGCTTGAGCGCTCGGCCGCTGGTGCAGGCAATGTGCTCATGCACATCGTCACCCCACCCAATCACGATTTCTTTGAAGTCGCGGACATCGCCCAAAAAGTCACCGAAGAAGTTGGTGAGCAGGCTGACATTATCTGGGGAGTATCCGAAGATACGTGCCTGCATGATGAGGTACGCATTTTGATGGTTGCAACCGGCTTTTGCGAAATCACCCAAATTGCACATTCAAACTCTGTTCCAATGCGTGAAGCGATCACAGAAACACGAGCTCGAGAAAATCGGGAACGCTATTCATTAGCTGACCACTTTTGGTCAATGGCTCGCGAGCAAATCTCTAACGTCTCTCGCCGGTGGGTTTAAACAAACCGCTTAGGTAAAAGATCGCAAATATAAAGCAAAAAAGCGCTGATTGATTTAAGTAAACAATCAGCGCTTTTTTATTCCAGTCAGGGTTTGATGATTATTTTAGTTCAATGTACTGGCTGCCATCTTTTACTGAGACATTGACGCTTCGGCCGCGCATCGTTAGGTTATTCCCATCAACAGATCCATCAAGAAGATTAAAGCCAAAGAAACTCTGGCCATTGCTTGAATATCCTGATCCATCTAAGTTGATATCTGCGACAGGTTTGTCTCCATCGCAGATTGTCTCATTGTGCTCCGGTTTGTTTCGTTTACAAAAAAACATGATCTTTATACCCTATATTTTGCAGTTACTACGTACTCATCCGGCAGACCATTTCAGCAGGTAGTGGTTAGTAATAGGTATAGGTTAGTCGTCATCATTTTTTGGTACTATCGTCACTACGTGAAGAGCAAATAAAGGAATCGTGAAGTTGTTTAGAGGTCCTAGGCCATTGGTTTGAGTTGACCGCATAAAGAGCCCGCTTATGTAAAACAGCTTACAATTAGTTCTCAATTTGGGGAAGGTAAATTTCAATATTGTTTGAAATCAAAGCCCAAGTCTCCAACTGATCAGCCTCAAATAAAAAGTAGCCGGACGTATTGTTACGAGTTGAAAAAGGCACATTTTTCCAATCACCAGAGTCAGAATCTAAAACGTATAGATTGGCCGTCTCAGACACTATTTGCTGATAGATTTTTCCAGACGTTGCTAAGCTGACAGTTAGCCGCTTGTTTTGCCTTGGAGCGACCACTTTACCACTCGTAGCGTCATAAGCGGCCAATGAAAACTGCATGAGCATGTACGAATCTAATCCCGTTGATAGCTTATCTCCGGGGTCTCGAAATCCGGCCGGAAAATCGAGCTCTAGAAAAACGTCCTCCGCAAACGTTTCGGATGGCAGGTAAATAGAAACCCAACCCAATTCAAACGTATGGCTTTCCCCTTGCTGAATGTGCCAACGATAAGCGGATGTTGTCGGAGGAGTGGCAACGGGAGGCGGAACGGTTTCGCTAGGCAAAGGATCATCATCTGGTGGTGGGGTAGCCGTCCCAATGGGAGTGGGTGCAGCTGGAGTGGCCGTCGGCAAAGCAGGAGCAGAAGGTGATGTAGGCATCGGTGTGCTTGTGGGTACTGGCGTTGGTGCAGGTGGCAGTGCATAAACACCCTTCTTGATCACAAATAACGTGATCGATTGGGCAGGCACCTCTCGGATCAGCAGGTTATCATCGACCGGCTGCTTGCCGAGGTTCTTGATGTTGGCTAAGTCTGATTGGCTATATTGATAAACCTCGGCCGCCTCAGAAGAAATCAAACCGGTCAGTTCAACCTGTGCAGTCGCTGATTCAAACGTTTTGTTGATCACCATAATCGTCAAAGCATTATCAGATGAACGTCGAGCGGCAAACGTTGCCATATCCCACTCATTCGAGCTAACAGCGAGAACGCTTTGATCACCAAAGGTACTTTTTTGCCCATCATAATTGCGATACATGCGAAACGCATAAGCCCACGGCTCACTCGCATCGATATTGAGCCAGCCCCACATCAGCGCCATGTGCAGATTTTCACGGCCGAAAATGCCTAAGACATCAGCTTGGGTTACTGCACCATTAATGTGTTCTAAACCCCCAAAGTTATATTCAGAGATAGAGAGCTTTGTATCCGGATAGTTGTCATTAACCCAACCATGCATACGTGGCACCAAATAAACCGGCTGGTTGATCCAGCTCTCATCTTGGTAAGCAGAATCCCAAAGTGAGCGAGTTGATCGCAGGCGGCGCTCTTGGGTCGCCAGATCTCCGGCCGATGACAGCGTAACGCCCAGCGCTTGCGGGTAATAATGGAGATCTAAATAGTCGAGGATGCGGGTGCCATTTTCAACTTCATAAGCAGACATCTGCTGCAAATACCATTCGAGAAACGGGGTGCCACCGTGAGCCGCTTTATCAACGTATCCATTCGGGTGCTCTTGATCGACGGCCGACGTAAAGTAGGCGTTCCACCCCCAAACACTTGGCCCGATAATTTCAGCCGCTGGATCAGACTCTTTTACGGCCGGGGCATACTGGTAGGTTTTATCGCGAATCTCATCATAGCTGACCGGCTCAGGGTGAACATCCTGATGGTTGTAGAACCACAGCATCGGCTCGTTGTCCATGCTGTAAAAACGGACACCACCACGATCGGCCGATCCATAGCGGCCGTTCAAATGTTCGATCCATTCTTGAACAAACGTTTCGTCAACGGCTACGCTCGTATCGGTTGGATCAGACCATAATATCCGGCCGTCTCCCTCACTTTTATCGGTAAGCGTGCCGTTTCCACAATTAGGATGCCATGGCTCAACCTGATCCTGCTGGCCGTATTTTGAAACGCTAAAACCACAGGTTAAATCCCGAGATTTACTGACCCATCCCATAAGTGGGACGGTCAAAAGTGACTCTGTCCCGGTTGATTGGTTTTGCTCCACAAAAAGATCTGTCACAGAGCCATTGGGCAAACTGGCACTATCCGATCCTCGCGCATTATTCAAGAAATACCAATTATGGCCCAAATTTGTCGAACTGGTTTTCCAGTTATAGCGTGAGGTTGAGTTCCCACCATAACGGTTAATCGGTAAATTTAGCTGGTCCCCCATCTCATAATCGGCCAAGTTAACGCCGTAGATATAAGGGCTAATCTCGTGATTGATGATGCGTGTATCAACGGACAGTGTATAGGTCGCAAATCCGGTTTGTTCTTCAGCCTGAATGATTTGGATCGTTTCGGCCGAACTCCGAAGTAGGGCAAACAGTCCCAACAAAGTGAGTACAAGCGTGATTCCCGCATATTTTTTGACTGCCAGCATGGTTCGTGGCTGGCTAGGATGAGAGTGCATAGGTTGAGTGTTTGGAACTTCGCTTCACTGCCATTGTTTAGCAAAAAAGAAACAGCTCCTGCAAGGCCGGGCCGTGCAGACATCAACCTCGTCAAGAGAACGCTCAGATCAGAATCGAAACGTTTCAAACAAAAGGCAAAAAAATCTCTTTTTCAGCAAAGATGTATGTTTTAATTTTTGTGGGTGAGGATTGTGGAACAGTTTGCATAAGAGTCCCCCTACCCGCCAGCTATATTGCCATCGATTTTTACAGGGTTCAATAGTCGATAAGTCGGCATGACTTTAGTTAAATTATCTCGATTTTATGCTTCTATTTCTCTATCTTTAGCAGTCCGGCTTATTGGCTTCACCTTTGAAAGGATGCTGAAAGAAACCCGACCGTTTATAATTGCCCCATGGCGTTTGAACCAGCAGAAAAAATCAAAAAAATCTTAAAGAAGCTCCCCACATCACCTGGTGTTTATCTGCATAAAGACAAAGACGATGTGATTATTTATGTGGGCAAAGCGATCAATCTACGCAGCCGCGTACGCTCGTATTTTGCCAAAAATGTCGACTCGAATAAAACGGAACGACTCCGGCAACGCATTACCGACATTGAGATTATTACCACCGATTCAGAGCTTGAAGCCCTGCTGCTTGAAAACACTCTCATCAAAAAACATAAGCCACAATACAATGTACGGCTTAAAGATGACAAACGCTATCCCTATATAAAAGTTAGTTGGAAAGACCCTTTTCCAAAAGTTCAGGTCACTCGCCGCATGGATCGCGATGGATCGCGCTATTTTGGCCCTTACACAAGTGTTTGGGCGGTGCATCAAACGTTGGATTTGCTGCGTAAAATTTTCCCATTTTTGACCTGTGACCGGGAAATCACAGGCAATGACCCGCGAGCCTGCCTCTATTTTGATATTAAGCTGTGCAGTGGGCCGTGTATCGGCCGGGTGTCGCAAGAAGAGTATCGGAGCATGATCAGCCATCTCATGGATTTCTTGGGTGGCAAATCAGATGCAATTGTCAAAGATATTCAAGAGAAAATGTTGACCGCCTCTGAAGAGATGGATTTTGAGCAGGCGGCCGTTTTTCGGGATCAGCTGAAAGCAATAGATCGGGTGGTCGAAAAGCAAAAGGTTTTTGCTACCGCCAATACAGATCAAGACATTATCGCGTTTGCACGCGAAGATGGAGATGCCTGCGTTCAGATTTTCTTCGTACGGTATGGGCGGCTGATCGGCCGGGAATATTTCTTGCTCGACAACACAGAGGACGAAGCTGACGAAAGTATTCTCGAAACGTTTTTGACTCAGTTTTATGATGAAGCGGCTCACATCCCGAAAGAGGTTTTGCTCCCGAGCGAAGTCTCTGAAGCGATGGTAATTGAAGAGTGGCTCCGAACCAAACGGCAGCAAAAAGTAACGATACAAGTGCCAATACGGGGCAAAAAACGGGAGCTGGTCGAGATGGCCAAACGTAACGCGGGTGAAACATTGTCAACGCTACGCCAACAATGGTCGGCCGATCGTTCGCGCCACGTCAACGCCATGAACGAGTTGCAAGAAGCGCTCGAGCTACCCAAACCGCCTACCCGCATCGAATGTTATGACATTAGCCATACCCAAGGCAGTTTCCCTGTGGGATCAATGGTCGTTTTTGTGCAAGGGGCCCCGCTCAAAAAAGATTATCGCCGCTTCAACATTCAAACAGTTACTAACGACGACTATGGCGCCATGAAAGAAGTGCTGACCCGCCGCTTGAAACGGTACATCGATAACAAAGGTGGCTCCGAAGAAAGTTCCAATACAGCCCTGCGTACAGTTGGCAAAAAAGTTGACAGCTCCTTTTCGATCCTGCCTGATCTGCTAATCGTCGACGGTGGCAAAGGACAGCTCACCATGGCGGTCGAAGTCTTAAAAGAGTTTGACTTAGCCCACGTTGTGCCAGTGGTCGGCTTAGCCAAGCGGGAAGAAGAGCTGTTTAAACCGGGGAAATTGCGTTCGATTTTGCTACCGCGAAAATCGCAGGGGCTCTATCTGGTACAGCGCGTGCGGGATGAAGCCCACCGCTTTGCCAATACAGGGCACCGCAAGCGCCGTTCAAAAGCGGGCACCGCTTCGATTCTCGATTCCATTCCAGGTGTAGGGCCCACTCGACGTAAAAAGCTTCTATCCCAATTTGGGTCACTTGATGATATTCGAGGGGCAACAGTTGAAGAAATCGCCAGCGTTCCAGGCATTCCAATGCATGTTGCTGAAGCGATCAAAATGGGATTAGATTAGACCGTCGAATCGACGGCCGCCTGCACTTAGAGACTCGTTATGACAATTCTCCTGCCTATGTCGTATAGCCTATTACTATTTGGGGATAGTTAAAAACGCGTTTGGTAAGCATCATTTAGTCCACTAAAACACACATCTATTTAATCATGGAGGGACTGGCGTTAAGAAAAGCGAACGTCATTTCCGGGGGAATGGGCCAATGCAATTATCCAATTCTGCCCCGCAAACCTCCAAAGTCATCAGCAGAGTACATTCGGCTGATAGCTGTATAGCAAAGTCGCAGTTAGCTGTACCAATTTAGGCTCTAAATCGCCTAAACCTGTTGTAGGAAAGTATTGAAGCACTATCCATGTTGAATAGTGGCTTTCAGTGGCCGTCTAATCCACACCGGCTTAGGTAATTCTCAATAGCCACTCAAACCAAGGGCAATTAATGTTAATGATGAAAGAAAACACAAGATCAACCTTCCGCATCAAACCAGACTACCGCAAAGAAGAAGTGCAAAGAGCGGACGAAGTTATCAAGCGGCTTAAAGCGAAATTCCCAGAGGCTAAATGTGGTTTAAAAGTCGACAACCCATTCCAAATGCTTGTGGCAGCCATTCTGCTCACCCAGTCAAACGAACAATCGGTTAATCTAATTACCGGCAAACTGTTTGAAGCATATCCAGATGCGGAAACCTTGATGAATGCCAATCGCGGTGAAGTTGAAGCGGTTATTCGGTCAACCGGATTTTATCGGCAAAAAGCGAAGTATCTAATCGAAACCGCTCGTATCCTCGTCGAAAAATTTGATGGGGAAATCCCAGACAACCTGCTTGAAATCACTCAGCTGCCTGGGGTAGCCCGGAAAGTTGGCAACTTGATTATGGGTGAGCTATATGGCGCAACAGAAGGGATTCAGGTTGATACACACATCCATCGAGTTACGGGTCGATTAGACTTAACGTCTGGCAAAATCACATCTAAAGTAGAGCATGATCTTATGCGCATGGTGCCTCAAGAGGATTGGATTCAGCTGCCTTACTTACTGACCGCCTTGGCCAACTTCTACTGTTATCCCAAACGGCCGGCTTGCCACGTTTGCCCTCTGGCAGACATTTGCCCCTCTTCAACAGAAAAATAATTGAGCCTGTTCATAGCAAAAGAGGGTTCATCTATCTCGAATAAATGAACCCTCTTCGCAATGATCTATCTGCCAATGAATGGCAAGTAGATCGACTTAGAGTCACTGCCCACCGGATCAAACGGTGAGGTAATTTCAAACTCAACTCTGTTCGACGATCCACCACCAGGTTCAGAATTGATAACGATTACCCCGACAATACGGGCAACAGCTAGCTGCTCGGCCGTTAGCGACAGTTGCATCTCACTCTGACTGACAAACGTCGATTCGATCAGAGTCCCGCCCCACATCACTTCAGAATCAACCAAGAAGTTCGAGCCTAAAACAGACACACTCAAACCACTCTGCCCATTCTCAACCTTATTAGGAGTCAAACCGCTAACAGTTGGGGCTCGATTAAGGGCGTGGAAAACCTGGTGGGATGTCTCCAACCCATCCACTTCATCAACACCCACCGTGATCGAATATGAGCCAGCCACCTGCAACAGTCCGGCCGGGATCGTTGCTGAAAACACACTTGTACTTACCCAGCCTGAATCGATCTCAACACCGTCAAAATAAACGATGTTCGCATCGGTAAATCCAGCCCCTTCAATCGTCACAACCACATCGCTAATCGGCACAATGGTTGAAATGGGTGAGATTCCGTCAAGCTGTGACACAAGCCCCAGATTGGTTGCCCCCCACGACTGTGGATCGGTGCCGTCACCGCCTAACGGCCACTTGACAGAGGGTGATTCACCAGCCTCTGTCTGGGCCATGTACAGCTGGACCCTGCGGTTCCAATCCCCAAAAACAGCGCGTGCAATCTTAACTTCGGCCGACCAGACATCATCGGTCTCGACGATCCGCATCTGAATATCATTAACGTCCTGCTTCACCCACTGCCCCGCTTCATTTCCTCTTTCTAACGTATATGTGCCGTCTTGCTTCATGGTAAGCACAAGCGAAGATGAGCTGATTTTTGTCTGCGGAGACGGGCTAAAATCGAGATAGAATTTAGTCAGGTCATTGCTCTTCAGAATACCAGCGGTACACACCCACATGCTGCCGACATCATGGGTTAACCATGTTGTCGGCCGGGAGCCGTCAGGGTTTTCAGTCAAAGCAAGATGGGTTGATGCATCATAACCCGCATCGTCACACGACCCATCGAGTACGTGCGATTCAGTCGCCTGTACGATATGAAATGGTGCAATTTCGATGGTGCGGGAGAAGGCATTGGTCAGCCCGTCACTATCGATGCCAGCCAAGCTAATTGTGTGCTGGCCAGGCGCCAGACCAACCAGCTCATTGATTTGCCCCGTCATGGAGAACTGCCCCGTTGTCCAGATAAGATTCTGTTTTTGGAGCAGCAAATCTTCAGGGTCATACACAAATCCATCTAACCGCAGTGGTTCTGATGGTGAGAAAATTTGATTATCAGCTAAATTCGTAATTACGACCTGTGGCGCACGTGGAGCCACTGAAAAAGCATTTGAGGTGTCGAGTGCTGTATTTACCCCGTCGCTTGCAACAACTCGAATCATCGCCATCTGTCCGGCCGACCCTGGCTCGGACTCGATGTTGACTGAAATCGATTCAGTGCTGCCAATGCCTGCCCCGGGATAGTTAACCAGCAACGGAGTCCAATGCTGACCCTCGTCGTAGCTATATTGAACCGTGTATTGCAACGCATCATTATCAGGGTCAGTTGCTTCCCACTCGATGGTCAGCGATTCGTTAACTGCTTCGCCTCCGGCCGGTTTGAGCACCGTCACTTGGGGAGACCCTTCTCCAATCTCGATTGAATCGAGCACAACAGAGTCAGCCATTAGCTGCATCAATACAACAGCTTCGGTCGGAGCTGCCACCGAAAACTGAAATGGTGAGACATCCTGATGCTCGTCATCGTCCACTGAACCCAATTCAATCGTATGGTCTGAAAGAATCTGATCATTTTTACCGATCAACCGGACGTGATAGATCGCATCAGGCGCACGTCGATCCCAATCTTGGGCCAACGCATCGGCCCATGTTTTGCGCAAGCCTGCGCTCGCGTCATCGGCCGGATAAGTCCAACCGTAATCCAGCTCACCCGTCCCCTCTGTAATGTTCACAAATCCACCGATTAGTAAAAAGTCGGCCATGATTTCGGAGGTTCTAACCGGGTTAAAGATCGGGTCTTGTGTGCGCTCAAAAATCGCTTCCCAAGTGTAATCGCTCACACCCACCCGACAGTAAGAAAGCAAGTCGCCCCGATTCACACCCGATATATTAGGGATAATCGGCTGTTCTCTCAAAATGTTAAAACCGAAATGGGTATCAGGGTCGCTTAAACTGCCATCGTCTAAGGTGTTAGGTGCATATGTGTAATTTGTATCGGGTCGTTTGGGGCTACCACAATCAATATGCTTGCGGTTGTAGCTATGGCCGATTTCATGCGCCATTGTGCTGGATGTGCCATTGAAGCCGTTAAAAGCCCCATCAGACGCCGGCCGAACTTTTGTCAAAAACTGATCTTTTCCAGTTCGTGCCAGGCCGCCCCAATCCCAAGTGGCGTCTGGGTGGACAATTCCGGCCGTGAGTGTGCGGGCATTGTTCACTACGCAAACGTCAGGATTGTCTTCCCAAAAATCGATCCAACCCATCTTAGTCAACAAGCCGCTATCATCATCGCTAAGTTCATAGGGGTCAGAGCAGAATGGTCCATACACTGGCCCCTTCCAACACCAATCGATTTCTTCTAAGCGGTCACTTTTAACAATCGGGATGAGGTTTGCCGTCGGCAGCAGCGCTTCAGAAATGCGAACCGTCTGCCCAACTTGGTAGGAGTGCAAGAATTGGGTCCCTTCATGGGTCCAAACCGGCCGCATACTCATGCAGGTCGGAGCTTTTGCAATAAACGTAAAATTATCAGATATCGAATTGTTAGCAGCACTATCGGTCCCAGCATACGCCCCATTTGGGTCGATTTTAGCGACTAAACGAATCGTCGTATCGAGTTGGGGAACAAGCAGGTCATCTTCTGAAACCCAGCTTTCTGGCAGGCGGAATAAAAAGCCATTATCCAAGTCCCCACGATCCGCAATAGACATGCCGGAATTGACCGATAGGCTTCCATTGATCGGGTAAAGCGGAGAGCCAGGCAGTTCGGCTTCGTTACGGTAACCACTGAGTCCGGCCGTCAAGCTATTGACGCTGTCCCCATTTTCTAAATTGGGGTAAACGCGCACATAAGTCGTTTTACCAGCAATGAGCGACACTTCATTTTCAAGATTTTGAATCCCCTGTGTCACTTCCCAACCTGCAATTGAAAACTCACGAGCGATCGCTTCCGCGTCGTGAGGCAATCGGCCGATTTGGTTAAACATGGGCGAGTAATAGACATAGTTGGCATCAACAAAAGATGCGACACTCCCAATCGTTTCATCCAGCGTCTCTGTCGCTCCGCCGCTACGGGGCTTGCGCTGTAAGCGAATGCCAATTCCACTGACCTGCTCTAGCCAATAGTAATCATCGACTGTCCCATTCACACTATAGATTTCTGCCCCGGTCGTCGTGGTAAACACCTCAACCGACGAACAGCCAAAGAAGGTGCAAACTAGCCGATTCACTCGATTCGGTTCTGCATCTACATCCCACCAAAACACATCCCCATTATCACCACGAAACATGCGGCCGTCGGCGATTGATTGCGTCTGAATCGTGGACGGTGAGTACGGGGTGCATGGGAAAACCAAACAGGTTAAATTCAAACGATGAACCCCACCAAAGTCGGTCCAAATGATGTTAAACCCTGAAAGTGCAGACCCTTCGTAACGTACCCCATTCGCATCCATCGATTCATACGTGTGGATCATTTCTGGCACGCCACCTTCTTTGGCCAATTTCCAAAAACGCACCGTAGCAGGTGAAAACTCCCCATTAATCGTGACATCCATCCAATAAATTTGGCTCGATGTTAGCATCAATTTACTTATCCCATCCCCAAAACCGATGCGGGTCCAATCACCGATATTGGCAAGCACCTGTGGCGTGCTTTGTGGGTCATCAGTAGGGATGTGCTCAATCCGGCCGCGATCACGATTGTAATAGTAAATACCACTCTCATCAGCCGCTGGCGACAAATAAGTATTGCACAAATCTTCATCGTTGATCGACTGCATCGTAGTAATCGAAACTCCCTCAATCGGCAAACGGCGGAGGGTCGCAGTCTGTTTAGAGGGAATGGCGCAATTGTCGATGAGATAGAAAAATCCACCTCCCTCAATCCAGTTAACCCCATTTGACCCATTGATGAAAACAATCTCTGGGTCTGTTGCCAGAAGCTCGTTTGGCAAGGCGGCCGGTTTAGCCCCTAGCTCCGTTGCCTGCGCAACATCATTCTGGCTGATTCCTAAGCCAAATAAGGTGGCCAGCAAACAAACTGAAACCAGGTAATAAATTTTTCTCACAGCTTTTTCTCGTCCCTGCAATGCAGGATAAAGTGGCTCCCTTACCCGATGTAGCTTATCAACAACACAATCAGAAGACTCTGATCATTGGTAGGAACATTTCTTCCTAACTTGAAGACTGGCCATCACCAGTCTATTCACATCGAGTTGGTGCCAGACTAATTTCGGAAAAGCTTAAAAAGAATCCATTCCGAAATCGTTCCGAATCGGTTCCCAGCCTGAAATTTAATTAAAATGAAGTCAGAATAAAAGTGTAGACAGCCCGAACAATCGCTGAAGGTAGGCATCCCGGCCGGTTGAACCGCTTGGCAACGGTTCACTATTTTCTTACCAAAACTGTTGACCCACTGTGCAAGCGCGAAGAAACAGTGATGCTATTTCTTCGCGCTCTTTATTTCAGCTTTGAGAAGCTTGTGTTTTCAGTCTGCCATTTTCCAAGTTGAGCCACATTGATGTCTTGAGTCGGATATGGAATTGAAATCCCTTCTGCATCAAAGCGTAGTTTTACTTGCTCATGCGTTTTGAAATGCACGGTCCAATAGTCATCTACATTCACAAACGGCCGGACTGCGAAATTAACGCTGCTGTCCCCTAATTCAAGAACAGACACTGTTGGCGCAGGGTCTTTTAAAACCTCTGGCTGAGAAACCAAGATGTTTTCGAGCACCCCTTTGGCTTTAAGCAGATCATCCCCATACCCAATGCCAAACACCATATCAAGTCGTAGGTATCCATTTTCAGAATAGTTGGTGATATTGTCACCAATGGCCGATCCGTTCGATACGATCACCTGCTTATTATCTGGCGTCGTGATGATGGTGTTGAAAATCTTGACCAATTGTACAGTCCCAAAAACGCCGTTGATCTCAACCAAATCACCAACTTTAAACGGCTTGAAGAAGATGATCATGATCCCGGCCGCGAAGTTAGCGAGCGAGCCTTGTAAAGCGAACCCGATAGCGAAGGTTGCCGCACCCATGACAGCCACTATGGAAGTCGTTTCAAACTCTAGCAAGTTTAAAGCGGCAATAACCACGACGACCATCAGCACCATGTAAGCCAAATTCCGCCCGAACCCAACAAGTGTCGGGTCAACTTCCCTTGTTTCCATCAGGCGACCTAACCAATCGGACAATTTGCGAGCGACGATCCGGCCGATCAAAAATATGGCGATTGCCCCCAATACTTTAAGCCCATATTGAGTGATTAGCCCCGTTACCATTTCTAAGATATTTAGTTCCATTTTTGTTTCCTCAGTGTGTGTTTTGATGAATCCCATTCAAAATTCGACTCAGAGTGGCAATCTACCCATCCCACTGTAAAATCGAATTTGCAGAGATTTTAAATGATGAAACTTATTTATACCATACCTCGCTCAATCAATTTTAAACCGTTTCAACCGTCACCTTGGAGCGCAGGGGCCCATGCACAAACGGTTTTTGGCAACAAGCTGCGGCGAAAAGACGGGGTCACGTTACAACGCGAGAAGTTTGACACCCCTGATGGCGACTTTATCGCTCTTGACTATGCCTCCCCAACCAATCAGCCGATCGACCCATTTCCGGCCGATGCACCAATCCTTCTAGGCTTACACGGTCTAGAAGGGTCAGCGGCGTCTGTCTATATGCTTGAAACATACCGGCGCGCATTACCAGCCGGGTTTCGGCCGGTAGGGATGAACTTTCGTACGTGTGGGGGTGAAATGAACCAAACTTGGCGCATGTACAATGCTGGAGCCACAGGGGATGTTGATCTTGTGGTTGAGCATCTGCTCAAAAAGTTTCCAAACGCCCCATCCATTAGCCTGATCGGTTTTTCACTCGGCGGTAACATATTGGCCAAATATTTAGGGGAAGGGCGCGTCCTGTCAGGCAAAGTTCAGTCGGCCGCCATCGTCTCGCCCCCGTTCGACATGAACTTGGGTATTCAAAACCTTCTGCACGGAATGGGATGGCTTTATGGCTATCGCTTTTTACGGACGTTAAAAGCCAAAACCAAGCTAAAAGAAGAGTTGGTTAAAGATCGGGTTGATGTGGCGGCCTGTTACGCGGCCAAGACCCTCTTGGAATTTGATGATGTGGGCACATCACAGCTGTATGGCTACAAAAATGCGGCCGATTACTATACCCAATGCGGCTGCCATCAATTTTTAGACGGGATAAACATCCCCACTTTGCTTATCCGCTCGCTCGATGATCCGTTTATGGACCCAGCCGATATCCCCTATCACACCATTCAAGCAAACCCGAACCTATTTGCAGCCATCACGGAAAAAGGGGGGCATGTGGGATTTATGACAAAAGGACGCAGATTTTGGGCGGAAGATCTAGCCGTCAAGTTTGTCAACACAATGATGAAATAGCGGTGTATTAAAAAAAGACTACACTTCTTAGACTCAATAAAGGGAAACAATCAAGGATAAAATTATGAGACGCGAATTTATCGTTTTTGTCGGTCTAGTCGTTGGCATTGCCATCATCGGAGCTGTGGCTTTCCCGCTACTGCTTTGGACACTCATCGTACTTGTTCCCTTGACCGCTTTAGGGTTGTATGACTATTTTCAAAAAAGCCATGCGATCTTACGCAACTTCCCTCTAGTCGGCCGATTTCGCTACTTTTTTGAAACCATCCGGCCGGAGATTTACCAATACTTTGTTGAAAGCGACACCGACGGCGTCCCCTTTGACCGTGAACAGCGTTCGCTCGTTTACCAGCGCGCCAAAAACGTACGAGACACCGTTCCCTTTGGCACCAAAGAAGATCTTTATCAGGTTGGTTACGAGTGGGTTAACCATTCGCTCGCACCCCAACATCTAGAAGCGGCCGACATGCGCGTCACCATCGGCGGCCCAGACTGCAAACAGCCTTATTCCGCCAGCATCCTAAATATTTCCGCAATGAGCTATGGTTCGCTGAGCAAAAATGCGATTTTAGCCTTAAGCAAAGGGGCTAAAGCGGGCAAGTTTTTTCATAACACCGGTGAAGGAGGAATTAGCTCTTACCACTTAGAAGGAGGAGCTGACATCGTGTGGCAAATCGGGACCGGCTATTTTGGCTGCCGAACGCTTGAAGGGGAATTCAATCCCAGCATGTTTGCAGCCAAGGCTGGTTATGATCAGGTCAAAATGATCGACATCAAACTGTCGCAAGGGGCCAAACCCGGACACGGGGGCATCTTACCCGCTTCAAAAGTAACCCCTGAAATCGCTAAAATCCGCGGGGTCCCATTGGGCGTAGATGTGATCTCCCCGCCCGGTCACACGACATTCTCAACCCCAATTGAATTGCTCAAATTCTTGGCTCAACTCCGTGACCTGTCCAAAGGCAAGCCGGTTGGATTTAAACTCTGTGTTGGCAAACGGCGCGAATTCTTAGCCATCTGTAAAGCGATGGTGGAAACGGGCATTACGCCTGATTATATTACGGTCGACGGGGGTGAAGGGGGAACGGGAGCGGCACCACTTGAGTTCGCCAACCATCTGGGAACACCCCTCATTGAAGGCTTAATTTTTGTGCACAATGCCCTCGTTGGCTTTGGCGTACGGGACAAAATCACAGTTATTGCGAGCGGGAAGGTATCGTCCGGCTTTGATTTAGTGAAACGCTTGGCGCTAGGGGCGGACATCTGTAACTCGGCCCGGGCCATGATGATGGCGCTAGGCTGCATTCAAGCTTTAAAATGTAATTCAAACCACTGTCCGGTAGGCGTCGCGACCCACACACCTCATTTAATGGCAGGGTTAGACCCGACAAATAAAGCGGTGCGGGTGACAAATTATCATCGTGAAACGCTGGAAAGCGTCAGTGAAATTGTCGGCTCGATGGGGTTACACAGCCCGGCCGACTTGAAGCCGTGGCACGTGATGCGCCGAACATCACCTACTGAAATTCGCCACTATGGTGAAGTTTACGAATTTTTAGAGCCGGGCGATTTACTCAAAGATGAGCTTCCACCGTCATATAAACGAGCATGTCAACTGGCATCGGCCGAATCTTTTGCGCATGTAATGGGCTAAGCAAAACAGCGCTGATGCGTAGCGTACATGCTCAGCGGCCGTAAGATGAGCCGGTGACGGGAGCCTACAATCGAATCTAAGCATTTTCTGTTGAGAAATTTTAATCCCTTATCCCAGCCTTAAAACTTAAGCATTCTTCAAATTACGTAATTCTACTCATTCAGTTTTCGTTACCGGTAACGTAATATTTATAACATCAAAGATGACTCTCTCTCAAGCAAACAGGCTGTAAGAGAATCAACAACATGATTAGAATTCAAATCAGCCAACTCTAACCAACTAGACAAACAAATTACAGGCCTTCTTGGAGATAGTCTTTTGGTTAGGTCATCCTACCCTTTTCTTTTATTAATGATAAATCGTAAAAAAATCAGTCTACGTTGTTTTCATTTAACAAATTACATGGCATTGTGATCGGCTTTTGATTGTCTAATATCTAGCTTCTTTCTACCGTAGAGAATCCATCACAAGTCATGTATTGAGAATGTGATTATGGATAACAAATACTTAGAAGCCGCAGATTCTGATAACAAGGCTCAAGGTTGTTCACCTGAAAGCCTTATTGAAAGTACACTTAAAAATCATGACGCACTTACAGAATCGAAAGGCGAAGAAAAAACTCATAATGAGTTAAAAAGTCAGATTAAGGGTCTAATAACTTTACTTATCAGCAGTAAATCACAATTAGATAAACTCCGATTTACCATGGCAGACCGCGTCACGTCAGCCGTAACAAAAATGGCCCTACTTAAAGCAACAGGAATGGCGTCTGATTCAAAAATTGAAGAGTTATGGCTCAATCAGGGGCTGAATGATCTAACTCACCTCTCTTCAGTTATTGAAGAATGGACGCGCTTGTATGAAATCATCGATATCAATCAACTTGAAGATCCAACTGAGATTCAAAAAATGATTACGACTATTTCAAATTTAAACCCGCTTACTGAATCTAGTACGACAAGCTTCCCCTAGCCATCATCCAGCTATTTCACAATTAGATATTCAAGTGGGCTACGCAAAAATAGCGCTAATGCGCACATGCTCTGCGGCCGAAAGCGATGTCGCCAACGCTTCTTTGACCGCCGTAAAGTGAGCCGGCCGACGAGGGCCTACAATCGGTGCCGTCACGTCTGGGTGATGTGCCAGCCACGCCAAAGCTAATCCAGCCATGCTGACATTATGCTCTTTAGCAATCGTTGCCAGCTGACCAAGCTTGGAAAAAGTAGCCGCATTCCACCAGTCTAAATACGGTTCCGGCCGGAGCGTCATCCGAGAGCCTGCAGGATACTCATCCTCTAATCGATATTTACCGCTCAAAAAGCCGCCTGCCAGCGGGCTAAATGGCGTATACCCCAGATTTTGATCTCGGCAAAGCGGGAGCATTTCCCGGTTATCAGCTTGATCCAGCAAACTGTAGGAGTTCTGCACCCACTCAAAACGATGCAGCTGAAATTTATCGCTGACCCAAAGTGCTTTTGCCATCAACCATGCAGGCATGTTCGACGCTCCGATATAGTGGATCTTTCCTTGACGCACCAAATCATCAAGCACACGCAACGTCTCTTCGATAGGGGTGTCTGGGTCAGGCTCGTGCATCAGATAAAGATCAAGGTGATCAACCCCCAAACGCTTAAGGCTTGACTCTACTTGGCGCATAATGTGGCGACGTGAAAGCCCTTTGTCATTTGGACCATCCCCCACCGGGTTAAACGCTTTAGAGCTGATCAAAATTTGATCCCGGACATGGCTCCCTTTTTGCTTGAGCCAGTTACCAATCATCGTTTCACTCCGGCCGCCTCCATAGGCATCGGCCGTATCGAAAAAGTTAATCCCTAAATCCCACGCGGTGTCCATAATGGCAAACGCTTCAGCTTCGTTCTCACCCTGCCCGAAAAAGGCAGGAGCACTCCCGATGCCGCCGAAGTTGCCACAACCCAGTCCAAAAGATGAAATTTTCAGCCCCGTATTTCCTAGCTTTTTATAATTCATGTGATTGTTTTCCTCTAATTTTGCAAGAGTGGGCGCCCTCATTTGTCTTTAGTTACTTAGAAAGTGGTTGGTGAATTGTCACCCACTGGGTCCAACCTTCGGCCGCCTAACGCCAGCTATCGCTTTTTGCCAGCGACGTGACAGCCACAATTGCCACAACGGCCGACGGATCGCCTGCCAACGGCCGACCGCCTCATCAAAAATTCTACGTTCTACCCCAGCTAAACTAAATCGATCCGCCTCATATACATCGATCAAAACGGGCACATTCATCAAAAAGGGGTCAAGATCAACCCGCTGTTTAACGTCACTTGGTGCTATTTGCAAATACGCCAAAAACCCCCGCCCGAATTCAGTTGCTGTTTCACTTTCATCCACCGGATAATCCAGCCGACCAGCCGCGTCTTGCAACCAAAAAAGCAGCTCCCCCATATCCTCAGGGTCACGCCGCCAGCGATAGGCTTGCCACACAGCAACAACCAAAAACAATGTCAACAGACCGCCACTGCCCCAAACCCACGCTGGAATATTCGACCCAAAGCGTGGCTGAGGCAGCTCAAGAATTTCAGGCAAATCGCTACCCAACAAAATGTCTGGCTCAAATTCAGCCACACTACCCTCACCATTGGCTGGAGCAGATGAAATTGGAAAAGAGGCTGTTGGTTCAAACTCAACCCAGCCGACATCGGGAAAGTAGATTTCGGCCCATGAATGGCCGCGATCTTGGGTGATCAAAATCTGACCATTTTCATCAGGCGACCCATTTAGATAACCGACGCCTAGACGAGCTGGAAGCCCCAAACTACGCGCCATGACTACCATCGAGCTGGCGTATAAATCGCAGTACCCCTGCTGCAAATCAAACAGGAAATAATCAACCGGGTCAACGTCACGCGGTATTGGCGGAATGTCGAGATTATAGGGGTATTGACGCAGGTATTGTTCGAGGAGCACGGCCTGCTCATAGGGTGATGTGGCCCCGGCCGTAATTTGCTCAGCCAACGACGAAACGCGCCCCGGAATCGAATCTGGCAAAGCTGTATGGTGCTCATAAAAATCTTCGGCCGGAAATGTTGAAATCTGACTCAACACCGCACGATCACGCTGAACAACTATGCTGGTCGCTTGATACGTCGGCTGATAGGTACCGGCAAGCCGGCCAACGTGCGAAAGATCCGCATTCGGCCGGATAAAGGCACTGACCGGCTGGTCAAAGGCCAGTGGCTGCCCCAACGTCAACAAGTTAAAGTAACGATCTTCGGCTAGCCAAGTCACCGTCTGCTCAAGTTCAATCGACAAATTGTTTTCAGTAGCTATGGGGCTTAACGTGGGAACCAGCTCTTGATCCGTTATGAGCATCGTTTCAACTGGCGGGGACTGCCGCCAACCAAATCCGGTGTAAATATCATAGGTCCCAGAACGCCAATGTTGTGAACCGATCAGCGGTTGCGAGGCTAAAATTGTGGCTGAAAAGACAGGGGTGTCGGCCAGTTCAGGCGGATTGCCAAGCAAATAAGATCGAGGCAAAATACCGCTCAAAGCGACCGGCAAGCCATCTGCCCCCAACACACCGCCACCACCACCAATCCCTCCAGCTGTGGCTGGATTGGTATTCACGCCTGAAAAGTATTGCTCAAATGACTCTTCAAACGCCTGCACCACGGCCGACTGCTGAAACCAACGCGCGACACTTGAGTAAGGCAAGGAGGGCAAAATCACTCCTGTAAAAACCAGCGAAAAGGTGACCACAACCGCAATTACCATCGTCGATAGGTTCATTTCAGCCGAGTAGTCGATCTCCTGAGCCTCCCAATCCGCCTCACGATAATATTGCTGCCACAGCGTGAGATAAACGATGGCCAGAATGATGATAAACAGCAGCAACAGCTCTGCTTCACCACTATAAACATCGTTTAACCCAATCAGCACTAGCATGACAGAGATAGCAACCAATGGCCTGCGACGACGGTAAACCGTATTGATAAAAAATGCAGTAAGTAAACCAACGAGTAGGGCTAGCCCAAAAGCGAAAACCAACGTCTCACTACTCTGAGTTCCAGCACTGACCGACGAAATCCAGCCATTGATGCGGGCTTGAAAAAGCAACCATCCCCGCTGAGTATGGCTAATATACGTATCCCATCCGACCCAGAAAACCAGCGTGGGTTGAAGGCGCATAAGAAACCAGCTGCTGGTAACCACTAAATAACACAGCAAAATAAGCCAGCGGAACCATGGCCACCAGTTTGAACGCCAAACGAGCGCATAGCTAACGAGGGTTGAAGTCCATAGCGCCACCCATACCACCCCATCCTCAGGCACCCATTCAGCAAGGGAGACAGAGCGCGCAGCAAAGTAAACAATGCTGAGAGTCAGCCCAAAAAGGAGCCAACCCTCGCGTGGCTGCCAGCGCTTTAGCAAGCGAAGGACAAAGTGTTCTCTCATGCTGCCACCCTCACCGCTCCGCCAAGCGGGGTGATTTTAAACTGATCGGCCGACTCTGGCTGACCACGGCTCACATCAATGTCGCCTAGCTGAATAAGGTGCACCACGTGCCCCATCTGGCGTAAGACATTTTGCATCGATAAGGCCTGACGGTCGGCCGCTTGTGTGCCGGGAGCAAAAGATTCTCGATCTAACAACAAAACGGTTGTTTTAATCTGTTTGCGTGTGAGTTGAAGCAGTTTGGGGAGCCAAACCGGATCATCATTAGCGGTAATGATGATGAGCGCAGCCCCTCGGCCGATAATTTGCTCGGCATCATCAAGTGCAGATTCAAGCGATAGCTCACCATCGGCCGCCAATACGGCCAAAGCGCGCAATATGCTCCACTGCTGCTGCGCCCCTTTTTGGGCGGGTAGAATCAATGGCTCTGGCCCGTAGGTGGCTAAACCGACCGCTCGGTTTTCAGCCAAAATACGAGCGGTCAGTGCACTCGCCAACAGAACGCCATATTCTTCGGTGCTTTCGAGCCCACGCCCAACGTGCCACTGGCTGTCCAAATCGATGAGAATCCATGCGTCACCAGCCGCCTCGACATCAAATTCACGCACGGCCAGCTTCCCCGTGCGAGCGGTCGTCGGCCAGTGAATCCAATTGAGGGGGTCCATCGGCCGGTATTCGCGCACGGTGGAAATATTGCTGGTCACCTGCATGGCTCGATCACGGCCGCGCACGTCTCCCTGCTGTAGGCCGGTTGGTAATGAAAATTTAAGCTCAGTATCAACGGGAGGATGAATAATCATCTCGTCTGATTGGGCATAATCAATGATGACTTCAAAAATGCCAAACGGATCACCCGAACGTAAGCGCCATGGGCCAACCACAAACCGGCCGCGCTGCCAGCACATCGCCGTTTGGCGCCAGTTGTGGGTTGAGCGTATGCCGACTTCATAGGCCACACTCGGCCGATACCCCGGAATATTTGAAGAATCGGTCAATTCAACCCACAAGGCGGGCAAAAGCCCTGTGTTATGCAAATAAAATCGTTCAGTTAGAAAGTCCCCAACAGAGATCCAGCTTTGCTGCAATACCCGCTCGCCGCTTAAATGAGTATATAAAATACGGACCCAGATATAGCTAATCAGATACAACCCACCTAAGGTGATGAGTAATACGGTCCAAACCGGATTTGGCAATAAAACAGCAAGCACCGCCAAAACCACTAATGGAAATGCAGACCAACGGTTTTTCCAGATGATTACACGGGTTTCAGCCATCGCTGGATCATAAGGTGTTTGGGTCATGCTGCAAATTTATTCAAGATTGAGGGGGACGAAGGTTAAGGTCTAACGCCAACCGTTACAGTCTCAACCATAGTGCTAATGGCTTGGCATAACTTTTCGGCCGTTGCTTGGTTCGATGGGCTTAATCCTTTGATCTCGATCTTTGATGCAGGTACAGACTTAATGTGATCATCAATTGGCAGGTTCAAGGGATAAGATTCAACGACCAAGGTTAGTCCGCAATCACGTATCAGAAAGTGCACCCCATCTGAGGCTGGCTGTCGAGAAAAAGGGATATACGCTGCGTTTAGGGCTCGCTGTACAATTCCGGCCGCCACATCATCTTCAAACTCAAAGATTCGGATCCACGATGTAGCGAAACGTCGATTTAACCAATAGCCACCGACCAAAGCCAAGACACAGGTGCCAGCTATTAGCAGCAGCTTCGGAACAATTAACAGATCAAGTTGAAGCCAAAAGAGCGGGCCACCCCAAAACAAGGCCAAACTTATATGTTGGATATAGGCCTGCTTTTTTTGCCACCGCTTGCTAAACATTCATCTTTCCTATGTGATATATTGTCGGCTACACCCCCATCATCGTCATGATAGTGACCGTGAACAAGCAAGTTAAGGGGTTACCTATAAAATTCATGTAAAAACGATTCAAATTTCATCGAATCAACAAAGATTCTTTACGGTTATGTTAAATATGCCAAACGAAGCACAACTCAAACAACAGCTCCAAACGATTGCCGCAAATGAATTCAATATCCCGGCCGATTTCGATCTTTTCCCACTTGCCTTAAACATGCTACAGCATAATGGCTCTATCGATAGCGAACTGCGTGACGGTCTCATTTATTCAGCGTTTGGTACTTGGATCATAAAGCACAAGCTGTTTACACCCGCCCAATTGACTCAGCTTCTAGAAATCACGCTTGATGATCAACATCTTTTTTATCGCATCGGGGAATTTGAGACAGATTCTGTATTCACCCGCTCATTTTCGATGCTGATGCTACCGCTCATTCTGATTCGGCATTGTGAAGAGTCGTTTCTCACGGCGGCTCACATTAAACAAATTAAATCTAAGCTGTTTGATTACGTCCGCTTAGAGCAAGATTTGCGCGGATATGTGCCGGAGAAAGGATGGGCACATGCGGCCGCCCATGGGGCTGATGCTTTTGACGACTTGGCCCTGTGCCCAGAGTTAGATGCGGCAGATCTTCTTGATCTGCTCACTCAACTCAACACGTGGATTACGACTGAAACAACCCCTTTCGTACATGAAGAAGACGAACGTTTTGTCACAGCCGTGATTAGCATACGCAGTCGTAAACTGATCGCTGAGCGTGACATAGAAAAGTGGATTAGAGCATTGGCGACTCAGGTCAAAGAAGCAAAGCATCCCTCTCCGACCAACCGAATCTACATCAATGTGAAAAACTTTCTACGCAGTCTGTATTTTAGGCTCTATCGCAAAAATTCGGCCGATCCTTTGTGTGCGGTGATTAATGAGGCTCTTGCTGCAATCAATAACTTCAAAGTTTAATCCGGCATCAATCAGCTAACAGCTCCAGACCTATACATAATTGTTGATGAAAATCTAGGCACCTTTTTTCACACGCTTTTGCAACAACATTGCAACAGTTTTAGCATTTTTTATCTCGTTTTTACTGTCAAGATTGAATAAAATTTTCAATATTCATCAAGAATGAAAAATGAATTTTTTCTTTTAAGCTTCCTCCTTATTTATAAATGGAAAAGTCCAGCAGTTATGAGCAAGAAATCCCCCCCTATTGTTGAATGTCCTGTATGTTCTGATGAGATTAAATTTCGTCGACAACCCTTTCAAGGCCAGAAAAAAGATTGCCCGCATTGTTTTGCAGAGCTTGAAGTCACAAGTGTCAACCCCCTTTATCTTGAAGATATAGATTTTGTCGATAGCTACAATCAAGATGAAGACTGGGATGAAGAAGAGTGGAATTAAGCCGTAAAGTCTAGATTTCTACAACAAAATACCCATCGAAAATAGGCCAAGCGACGATTTGCCAAAACCGAAGTGGTTTCAGCAATTCAACCACGCTTTGTTGAAGCCTAAAAAAAGCTTCAAAATGCCTTTGTAATTTATAGGATCACATTGCATGTCTAACGAATTGTGTTTTTTATCTGCGCTAGAACTGCTAGATCTATTTCGCAGTCATAAGCTTTCGCCCGTAGAATTAATGCGAGCCGTCATTGAGCAA
>JBGCDP010000290.1:0-5211 GCA_045105475.1 Anaerolineae bacterium | reverse complement strand
ATCGACCTATCACTCTATTCGGCCGTCATTATGGGCAGTTCGGTTTATGTCGGCCGCTGGCGGCCGGAAGCGATCAAATTCTTAAAAGAGAAAGAAGATATCTTAAAAGAAAAGGATTTCTGGGTCTTTTCTAGTGGTCCCACAGGCTCAGGTGATCCGTCCGACATTTTAGATGGATGGTCACTCCCCCGAACACAAGAAACGATTATCAACCGTATTGGAGCCCGAAGCATCAAGCTATTTCATGGGAAAATTGACCCCAGCAAACTAGACATGCTTGAGCTATTTACAGTCAAAACGATTCATGCCGAAACTGGTGACCACCGTGACTGGGAAGCGATTGGAGCATGGGCAACGTCAATTGCTGAGGCTTACCAGGAAAACGTATGATCGTTGTTGCTTAGAATCAAAGCGAACAACGACCATATAACGATGAAGAATATAGGCCCGCTTATTTTAATGAGGGAGCAAGAGAGTATTTGGAGGCTAGCTTCTGGAACGCTCTAGCAATGTCATCATCAAAATTGCAAGAACGGTTCGTATTTCGGCCGCTTCGTTGATGTCTACCGCCTCTTCAATCGTAAAGGTGCTTTCAAGCATCGCTTTTTGCTTTTTGATTTTGACGATATCAGTGCCATCCGGCCGGGTCACGAGATAGGTTGGATTAAATATATAGCCAGAAAACATGCCGATAATCGGGATTTCACTAAACATGGCATCCCCAAAGCGTGACCAACCACTTTCTTCATGAATCGAAGCGACAATTTCTCCATTGTTAAAAATATCGTAGTGAGCCTTAAATAGAGACCGACGGCCGCGACGTTTAATCGAGCCTAATTCATTTCCTTGCGCATCTTTAAAATGATATTGGGCTGAAAAATCGATCACTCGATCTGCATTGATCTCATACAGGATTTCGGTCTGGGTTTCATCTGTATAGACTTTGACTTCCTCTTTCAATTTGAGCAGCTTTTGTTTTACGTAGAATAATTTACGGCCGGAAGCATCAGTTGCTGTAATTTGTGGGGCTAAGGCTAATATTTTGAATTGTAGTTTGATGGGGAATTCCATATGTTTATCTCCTAGTTTCTTTGGTTGGAATCGATTTTATAAGCGCAGGCCTCAAAAGAATATCAAACATGTTACCGGACTATAGCACCGGAGTAAATGAACTAAGCCCCAATAATGGCTATTTGGAGTGCAAACAGCCGAATTTTGAGCACTAGCCCGCCAGCAGAGGAGCCTAACGGCCGGAGACAACATGATTGATAAAGAGATGCTTTTTGTGAGGCAGGTGGTGATTGTGACAAAAAATGTGGCTATTTATCTGGGTTTGTGGCGGCCGAACTTTGGATTGATATTTAAGTGATAGAATGATGAAATGAGTCAAGCTGAAGATCTTGGTCCGGTCCCATCAATGATATTAGTTACAATTTTATTTATGGGTGCTTTTATTTTCTCAAGATTATTTGAGCCCACACCTAAACCACCAGCTAACCTAGATAAGACAATTACAATTACTAATAGTGAATTCGATTTTTCAGTAAACTATCCCGAGATCCTTATTGGAGAGATATATGGTGAGGGAGGCTACAAAGGGCAAAAGCATCTTAGATTCCAAGCATATAGTTACCGTGCGGTTCCAGGACTTTTTGATATAGAAATTGAAATCAGAGAATTCTCAAACCCAACGTTGGACGATGTTGTTCAATGGCAAATGGAATACATTTCATCCCGAGAAATGCCTCATGCCCCTTATGATCGTATTTTACTAAGACAAATGGATGTTAAAGGGAATCCTGCAATGCGGCATATGTATAAATTTCGATGGTCTGAACTTATCTATGATTCCTTTTACTTTACTCGAAATAACGAATTGATTGTGATCGAAATGAGGGTTGAGCAGGATTACTATGAGGATTATAAAAATGACTTTGAGAAATTAGTGGAAAGTTTTGAACCTCTGGAATAAACCTAGATAGGCGAAAATATGTCCGGCGTCCAACTCACCCGCTACTGCAAAAAAGCAAAAGGCTAGGCACATAATCAGGTCAATCATGTGTCTAGCCCATCTATTCTTTACAACATTCGGGCAAGTGAATCGCAGTCACGTAAGCCTTACATCAAGTTTTCGTGCGATTAGCTGCACCCGGCCGAAGACAATGCTTACGGCCTACACCACGGCCGTGCCCTTAAACTGACTCCGATACAAATTATCGTAGAAGCCATGTTTATCCAACAGCACCTCATGCGTACCACGCTCAATAATCTCACCGTCTTTCAGCACCAAAATCTGGTCCGCCTCACGAATCGTAGACAGCCTGTGCGCAATCACAAAACTCGTGCGTCCTTCCATCAGGTTGAGCAATGCCTCTTGAATCTGCACCTCTGTACGGGTGTCTACACTCGATGTCGCTTCGTCTAAGATCAAAATACGTGGATCAGCTAAAATCGCACGAGCAATCGCCAATAGCTGTCGCTGCCCTTGGCTAATATTACCCGCTCGTTCAGACAGTTCCGTGTTGTATCCATCGGGCAAACGGCTGATAAAGCTGTGTGCATTGGCCAGCGTCGCCGCTTCGATTACTTCAGCGTCCGTCGCATCGAGTCGGCCGTAACGGATATTCTCCATCACCGTGTCGGAGAACAAATAAGTGTCCTGCAACACAATTCCCAATTGCTGACGCAGACTGTCCTGCTGCACGTCCCGAATCTCAGAACCATCAATCATGATCGTCCCTTTTTCGATGTCGTAGAAGCGAGTCAGTACGTTGATAATCGTCGTTTTACCAGCGCCCGTTGGGCCGACCAGCGCAATCATCTCACCCGGTTTAGCCGTCAGATTGATATTCTTCAAGATCGGTTGACCCGCAACATAGCTAAAGTCAACATCATCAAAGACGACCTCACCCTCGATATGGTCAAGCGGGGCGGCGTTCGGTTTATCGAGCACGTGTGGCTCCATATCGATCACATCAAAGATGCGCTCAGCCCCGGCTAGGGCAGAAATAATCGTGTTAAACGTATTGCCGATTTCCATCAGCGGGAAGCTAAAGCGGCGGGTGTAGTCGATCATCGTGGTGATCGCACCGATAGTCACCGTCACACCCGGCATCGCGCCTAGAGCCAAAAATGCTCCAGCCGCGACCACGACGGTTACATTGAGGTTGCCCAGTACGAATAGGATCGATCCCATCAAGTTAGCCAGCAAGTTGGCGTTGACGGCCGTATCGCGTGCCGTTTCATTGGCCACAATAAAGTCGTCGATACTCGACCCTTCTTGCCCATAAGCGATCACAACCCGCTGGCCGGTAATGTTTTCTTCCATGAGACCGTTCAACGCCCCCAGATTCATCTGCAATTCGCGGAAGCGGGGTCCCAAGCTGCGCATGATTAGGAACATCGTGCCGAACATAATCGGAATCACGATTAAGGCTGCACCGGTCAAGATCAGGCTTGTTACAACCATACCGATTAGCATACCGACCAAGGTGCCTAAGCTACGCATAAACGAAACCAAGTTGTTGGTCAGCAGCTGATTCAAGCCGTCCATATCATTGGTAAGGCGGCTCATCAAGTCACCGGCCGACTGTTGATCATAATATTTCAACGACAGCTTCTGCATCTGCCCAAACAGATCTTTGCGCATTTTTTCCAACGTCCGTTGCGCAATACGAGCCATGACCCGGCCGGAGATCACTCCAGACAGCCACATCCCCGTATACACCACCAACATCCACGCCACAATTTGGGTTAGACCTGGTAAATCACCTTCTAAAATATATCTGTCAATGGCGATGCCCAATAGGAACGGCCCCAACACATAACAAATCACATAGGTAATCACCGTCAGCAGCACAATAAAAAGCTGCATCTGATACTCACGCATGTAGTTAAACAGCCGCTTAATCGATCCCCACGTATTCCGGCCAGCTACGCCAGCCCGGTCTTCAACCGATGCCATTCTTCTACCCATGAGACACCTCCGCGCCAACTTTATCGAGTCGGACACCCTCACCTAATTGTGAGTCAAAAATTTCTTTATAGATCGGGCTGCTCTCGAGCAGTTCCGCATGCTTCCCTTCAGCAACCAAATTACCATCATCCAACACCAGAATCTTGTCGGCTGTGAGCACCGTCGAGATCCGTTGCGCCACGACAAACACCGTGCTGTTCGCCATCAGCTCTGCCAGGGCTGCCTGGATCTTTGTCTCAGTTTCGATGTCAACCGCACTCGTTGAGTCGTCTAAAATCAAGATTTTCGGCTTCACGCATAATGCCCGCGCAATGGCCAAGCGCTGTTTCTGCCCACCAGAGAAGTTCTTCCCCCGCTGTTCAACTTTGGCGTCAAGCCCACCCTCTTTTTCCATGATGAAGTCGTACGCTTGGGCCGATTTGGCGGCCGCGATAATTTCATCTTCGGTCGCCTCCGGTTTACCAT
The DNA here is from genome assembly GCA_045105475.1 of Anaerolineae bacterium. Classification (GTDB taxonomy): domain Bacteria; phylum Chloroflexota; class Anaerolineae; order Promineifilales; family Promineifilaceae; genus WTJY01. The sequence continues at coordinate 770 of JBGCDP010000290.1, read as the reverse complement.
AGCTAATGTTTTCACGGATGGTGCCGGAGAAGAGAATCGCCTCTTGCAGGGCAAAACCGATTTGCTGCCGCAAAGATGCCTGCGTAAATGCCTGAATGTTTGTTCCGTCTAGTCGAATCTCACCGTCAGTCACATCATAGAGCCGTGCAATCAAATTGATCAGGCTCGATTTACCGGAACCGGTCGCTCCTAAAATGGCGACCGTTTGGCCCGGCATCGCTCTAAAGGTGATGTTGCGCAACACCGCATCTTCTTCAACTTCGCCGTCATAATCGAATGAGACGTTGTCGAATGCGACTCGGCCGTCAACGCTGTTGCGGCCGAGCGTAATCGCATCCGGCCGATCAGTAATCGCTGCCTCCGTGTCGAGCACTTCAAACAAACGATCGCCTGAAGCGATAGCTGAGTAAATCATCGGTAGCCCCATCCCTAGCATCAAAACAGGGAAGACGGTCAGCATAAGAAGGTTCACAAAGGCAACAATTTCACCCGTGCTCACAACTTCTGGGTTCAGAATCGCGAGGTTTCCACCAAACCACAACACCCCGGCCGTGGCGAAGTTAATAATCGTCATCATCGTCGGGAACATGATGGCGGTAATCATCGCCACCTGAATGTTCTGATCTGCATAATTTCGATTGGAATCACCAAAACGTTCGTTTTCAAAATCTTCCCGTACAAATGCTTTAACCACTCGCACACCTGCAATGTTTTCCTGCAGAATCGTATTGACCTTATCAAGCCGCCCTTGAACCAGCGCATATAAAGGT
>JBGCDP010000289.1:0-7577 GCA_045105475.1 Anaerolineae bacterium | reverse complement strand
AAGTTCTGCCCCAGCGATTTTTTGGCATCGATGCCGTGTTGTTCAAGGATTTCTTTGGGATGGATCATGGAGTTATTGGGGGAGTTTGTTAGTGGGATAGTTGGTTAGTTTTTGGATTGCACCCAAGCCTACTAACCAACCATCCAACGAGCAACTAGCCCACTAAAAGGCTCTCACCGGTCATTTCATCTGGCTGGTTAACGCCCAATAGCTCCAACACGGTAGGAGCGACGTCGGCCAAGATACCGCGCGGCCGAAGCAGACGATACTCGTCGCTAATGACCAAGCAGTTAACCGGATTGGTTGTGTGATAGGTGTGTGGATCGCCGGTTAACAGCTCAACCATCCGCTCGCAATTGCCGTGGTCGGCAGTTAGCAATACGGTGCCACCTAGTCCGGCAATCTGATCAACCAGTTTTGCAGCACATGTGTCAACCGTCTCAACCGCCTTAATCGCGGCCTCAATCGAGCCGGTATGGCCGACCATGTCGGGATTGGCGTAGTTCACGAGGACAAAGTCCGGTTTATTTTCGCTGATAAAAGCGGATACTTTTTCAGTCAGCTCAGCGGCCGACATTTCCGGCTGCAGGTCATAGGTTGCCACATTGGGCGACTGGGCCATGATGCGTGTTTCCCCTTCAAACGGAGTTTCACGGCCGCCGTTGAAAAAGAAAGTCACATGGGGATATTTTTCAGTTTCGGCCGCATGTAACTGGGTCTTACCCGCTTTACTGAGGGTTTCAGCGAGAGTCATTACCAGGTCACGCTCTGGAAAAAGCACTTTGGTCGGAAGATCATCCGCATATTTCGTCATCGACAAGACAGATAAATCATCGATCCACTTCCGCTCAAATCCATCAAATTCTGGGTCAACAAACGGCCGGACGATTTGACGCATCCGATCGGCCCGGAAATTGAAGAAGAGCAGAATATCACCATCTGTAATGGTGCAATCTGCGTGTCCAGCAATTGTTGCCGGTGGGATAAATTCATCGGTCACACCAGCCGCATAGCTCGCCTCAATTGCGGCGGAAGCAGATGGAAAACTCTCTGGCGCCTGTTGATTCACAATCGACTCGTAGGCAGATTGCGTCCGTTCCCAACGTTTGTCCCGATCCATCGCATAATACCGGCCGCTTATGGTCGCAATCCGGCCGACGCCTAAATCAGCGATTTTTTGTTCCAGCTCAGCCACAAATTCAGCCCCACTTTCGGGCGGTGTATCCCGGCCGTCAGTGATCACATGAATGATCGGATCGATACCCGCTTTGCTTGCCAAATCGAGCAGAGCCATCATGTGGCGCGAGTGGCTATGCACCCCGCCGGTCCCTTGCAAACCGATAATATGTAGCTTGATCAATCCATTGCCTGCCAACGATAGCGCATCACGCAGCGGATGAGAATCTTTGAGTTCGTCGTCACGAATCGCTTTGTCGATGCGCGTAATGTCTTGATAAACGATCCGGCCTGCACCCAAGTTAAGGTGACCGACCTCAGAATTACCCATCTGTCCGGCCGGGAGTCCGACCTCTTCGCCAGATGCGTCAAGTACAGCTCGCTCATGTGCGGCCGTCCATTTGTCTACATTGGGGGTATTCGCCTGTTTGACCGCATTGCCGTCAACCGCATCGCGCATTCCCCAACCATCCATAATTATGAGTGCAACAGGATTGGTCATTAGTTCCTCAGCTAAATTCAAAAGAATCGAAAACACAGAAAAGAAAAAGCCCATTAAGCCAAAATTCGCTCTTCGCTGATCTCTTTTCTCATACTGTTAATAAAATCTGTGGGGCAGTTCAGAATTTTACCAGAAAGCATCGGTTTGAGTGATTTTCATAATAAGCTCTCTCCCTTTAAGCTCGGCAGATCGGGTTATTAAATTATAATCTGGCTCCACGACACAAAAGCCCACACCAACCAAAATTTATACCCAACGGAGAAAAGAATGTTCAACTACAAAGCAATGTTTCAGTTAGATGGCAAACACGCGCTGGTCGTTGGTGCCGGGAGCGGAATAGGCCAGTCGGCCGCGCACAGCATGGCCGCATTTGGGGCAACGGTCACCTGCGCCGATATTAACCTGGCGGCGGCACAAGAAACGGCCGGGCAGATTACGGCTAACGGAGGCCAAGCCAGCGCAGTCGCCATCGACATGTGTGACTCGAAGGCGGTTGCACAATTTTTCTCTGAGATGGGGGCAGTCGACATTTTAGTCAGCACCCCCAGCATCAATGTGCGTAAACCGATGCTTGAAATGAGCGAAGATGAGTTTACACGCGTCCTCGATCTCAATTTGAAAGGGACATTTCTGCTGATGAAAGGGGCGGGTCAAAAGATGGCAGATCAAGGCAAAGGGAGCATCATCGTCTTTTCGAGCATTCGGTCCCAAGTGGTGGAACCAGGGCAAGGCGTTTACGCTGCCACCAAAGCGGGTGCCCTCCAAATGGTACGGGCGATGGCGGCTGAACTTGCCCCACAAGGGGTGCGAGTCAATGCCATCGGCCCAGGCGTTGTCGAAACTCCACTTACTGCTCAGATCAAAAATCAGCCTGACTGGTACAACGCCTACGCCAATCGAAATGCGTTGGGGCGTTGGGCACAGCCGCATGAAATTGCGGGAGCGGTCGTCTATTTGGCTTCAGATGCAAGCAGCTATGTCACTGGCTCGATTATGTTTGTCGATGGGGGCTGGACCGCCATTGACGGCCGATTTTCACCGCCGCTTTAGGCCAGTGGTCAGTAATCATCTATCTTTCAGGCAACATGCAATAACGAAAATATGCTAACTAAACAAGAACAACATGCTCTCAGCTTCATCAATGACGACGAGCTTATCGATTGGGTCCAAGAACTTTCCCGCATCAACAGTGTCTGGCGGCCGTTAGAAGGGTTGGGAGAAGAAGAAGCAGCCCGCTGGGTTGAAAAACGCTGTCAAAACATAGGGCTAGAAACTTACTTTGAGGTGGTCCAGCCAAATCGACCGAACGTAATAGCCATTTTGAACGGATCAGGCAGCGGCAAAACCCTGATGTTTGAAGGGCATACTGACGTAGTCACAGCGGGTGATCCGGCCGATTGGACGTTTCCCCCGTTTAGCGCCACGATTCACGACGGCAAAATCTTCGGCCGGGGTGCCAACGACATGAAGGCAGGGCTCGTTTGCGCATTAATCGCAACCAAAGCGCTAAAAGAGAGCGGCTTGGAGTTAGACGGCCGTATTTTGATCGGCGCAGTCTGTGACGAAGAAGGGGAGATGATCGGAATCAAACATTTTGTCGATCAAGGGTGGGCCGATGGGGTCGATGCCGCCATCATTTGTGAGCCAGAAGAGAACCATCTTTGCATTACTCAAAAAGGTGTGATGTGGCTCAAAGTCACCATCAACGGCGTGATGTCACATGGGGCGATGCCGTTAACCGGCGTCAACAGCGCTTACCCGATGGCCCGTTTTCTCACGCAGGTTCATAGCTTAGAGGAACGAGAGATCGTTATTCATGGCACCGACAAATATCTGGGTCAACCGAGCGTTACTCCCACGATTCTCAACTCACCCATCGCAGGTGAGCCGCAAAAGAACGTAATGCCGGGCGGCACACAAACAATTCTCGACTTTCGCTTAATCCCTGGCCAAAACCCAGAACAGCTGATTGAACAGGTTAAACAGATGCTCGATGGTGCTATTGCTTCAGACCCACGCCTCAATGGGACGGTTGAACTGCTCGAACTGCGCCATCCGACAAAAACGGCCGAAGATGAGCCGGTCGTCACCACTCTAGCTTCCGCATTTGAAGATCTAAGCGGGTCCGATGCGATTTATGGTGGGGTTCCAGGTTCAACAGATGGGACGATTTTAAACGCCCGCAAAGGGATTCCCATCGTAACCTGTGGCCCAGGGGACATTTATATTCCTCATCATATCGATGAGTGGGTCAGTATCGATGAAATCAAAATAGCGGCCCGTATGTATGTGGTCGCCGCTATTCGGTATTTAGGGCTATCGGCCGAAAGTGAATAACAGAATCGGCTCCAAAGCAGCAAACGGCTTTAGTAGGTTTTTATTTGATCTCTACACGCCACATGCGCCAGTAAAGTATTGTAAAAAGCAAAAAACTGAGCGCGATAAAAGGTAACGTGCGGATATAGTGATTGTAGTTAATGTACTCGAACGCGCTGAGATTGTTTAGAGGTTCAGACCAAAAATGCACGAATGGCAAACGACTAACAAAGATGAACACAGTAAATGCGAGAAAACCGATCCATTGAAGTTTAAGTAGCTTACGAACCATGCTGAATTTTTCGGCCGATCGCCGCATCTTCAAGCCCAAGAGCAAAACACTTCCAACTAGAACAAATACAGCAAAAGTTAAAAACAGTGGCCCTTTGATGAATGGGTTCCAAATAGCGGCCGTTGTTCCAGCAGTGGGTTGAGGCAAAACGTCCCATGGATCAAACCAAATTTCCTGGACTCTTACCAATTGAATGGCCATCAGGAACCAAACAGGTGCAAAAAAGAGAATCACACTTAATACCGTAGTAGATGACGACGTATCATCAATATTTTTAGTTGGAGTCGAAAAAGTTGAAGCCATTTGGTTGAATTCCTATTTTTCAGGTGAGCCTATTTTGAATACTCTTTCAGCATTTCTGCCCATTTCACTAGGTTTATCAGTATATAGTGAAATAGGCAGAAATGTGACTGATACCAGCTCGTTTTGAGCTTAGATTATTCCTGAGCAGAAACGACAAGCGGTAAATGAATCACAAAATCGGTTATCTCGGGCTCACTACTGTCCTTTGCCTCCACAGTGATTAAGAATGTGAGGGTGTCATTTAAACCTTGCCCATCAGTGACGAATAACTCAACTGAATGATTGCCTACATCAGCTAAAGCCGGGGTACCGCTTAAAAGTGCCGTCCCATCTCCATTATCGACAAAAGTTAACCAAGTCGGAGCAGTCGGAGCTGAAATCACCAGATCTTGTGCATCACCTGAATAGTCAGTTGTGGCTTCAAAGCGATATTCGTCTCCTTCTTTGCCCACCGTGGTCGGAGCGCTAGAAAAGGCAAGGGCTGAATCGGATGGTTGAACCTCGATCTCGAAAGTTTGAATATCAATTTCAGATTTTGAGTCGACTACCTCGAGTTGAACAGCATGGACACCAACATCTTGCATGCTAGGTGTACCAGTTAGGATAGCCTGCCCATTTCCTTGATCAGTCAAAGCCAACCAAGCGGGCTTAACAGGGGCTGAAATTGTCAATGAATCGCTTAAGTCCGCATCAGACGCCGTTATTGAATAAGAATACTCTTCCCCTTCTATCGCTGACAATATCGGGGAGGTTGTGAATGCCGGTTTTTGGTTGGGTTCTTTGACAGTGATCCTGAATTTTTGGATGACTTTAGCCCCATCACTGTCAGTCAATTCGATCATCACATTATGCTTGCCTAGGTCTGCACTCTCCGGTTGACCAGTCAATAGCGCAGTTCCATCACCATTGTCCGCAAAGGTGGCCCAATCTGGTTTAGTAGTTGCAGCCAAAGTAACTAAGTCTGACGTATCGGGATCTTCGGCCGAAATCGCATAAAAGTATTTTGCACCAACGGCGACTTTGTTTACCGGAAAGGTTAAGAAAGTCGGCAAAATATTTTCAGGCTCAACCATGATCGAAAACGTTTGCAAAGAGGTTAATCCATCAGTATCGATTACTTGCAAACTCACCAGATGCTGCCCCACCTCGGCCGCTGTCGGTTGCGCACGCAGGCGTGCTTGGCCGTCCCCATCATCGCTAAAATTAAGCCAAGATGGCTTGATTACCGCTGTAATTAGCAATGTTCCAGTTCCGTTTGGATCGGTTGCTGAAACATCATAAGCATAAGCCTCTTCTGCTTTAGCTATTTTCACCGGGGTGCTGGTAAAAGACGGTCGTTCATTGTTATACGTCACAAAAAGTTCATTGATGCCATCAGTCTCTTGATCAGCCAAATAAACCAAGCTTGCTCCATCAGCACTAAAGTAGAATCTGTGAGATACGATATCTCCATCTGTCACCAAAGGGGCATGCAGCTTGATGATATCGGGCGAAGAAAAGGATGCCGCATACAGCTCAAAAACATCAGACTCATCTTGATTCGCACGGTAGGCAACTCCACTGCTGTCCGGCCGAATTTGGAACGATGATATATCCCCACCTGTAGCCGCCAGTGACCCATTGAGCTTTACAACACTCCCCCCAGCAACAGGGGCTGAATAAAGTTCAACTACGCCAACAGTCTGCTGAGCACCTTCATAGACAACATACTGACTATCTGGCGAAATAGCGATAGCGTCATATTCAACAAAACCCCCGGGCACAACAGCGCCTGACAATTTGGTAAGACTGCCGCCATTTAAACTATTTGAATACAGTTCAAAAATACCGTTAGGAGAGTCGGTTTGGTCGGCTCCAAAAACGATGAATTGGCTATCAGGGGTCATTTTAAAGTCGATAATATCAACCCCAAACTCTTGCTGAAGCGTGCCGTTTAGCTTTTGCACACTGCCACCTACAAGCGGCACACTAAAAAGTTCGCGAAATGCCAAAGAATCCTGATAACCACCGTAAATAACTGTGTCACCGTCTGGGCTTAGTTGGAATGTGTCAATGTCTCCGCCCGTAGGCAATGGGTCATTAAGCTGGTTGATCGCCCCACCATCGATTGGTGTCACAAAAAGCTCTGCCTCATCTTCAATATCCTGATCGGCCGAATATACAACGCGCTTACTGTCAGGCGTTATTTGAAATGAACGAACTTCTCCATCTGTCACTAAAGGGCCATTTAGCTTCTCAGTTGTCCCTGTTTTTAGAGATACACTATAAAGCTCGGTGATAAAAAGAGTATCTTGATCAGCCATGTAAACCAGATATTCGCTATCTGCGCTAATCCTGAAAAACGAGGAAACCATACCTTTTGGTGGCAAAGGCTGGTTCATTTTCGTGACAGCTCCACCGTCAATTTTCACCAAATATAGCTCATAAGCATCATCGTCATCTTGGGTGGCACGATAAACAACTCGCTTCCCGTCAGGGGAAATTATAAAGGCAGAGACTGTGCCATTAAGGACTAACGCTCCATTTAGCTTAACCGGTGTGCCGCCTGTTATCGGAACGCTATAAAGTTCATCGACATCAAAAGTATCTTGATCAGCAATATAAACAACCCTCTGACTATCGGCCGATATTGTAAAACTGCGAACGCTGCTGCCGGTCGGCAAAAGCTCGCTAATGCGCACGGCCGGGGAGCTGCCGTCAATCGGTGCGCTAAACAGCTCAACGGCTCCCTCAGTCTCTTGGTCGGCCGTATAAACGACATACCGACTGTCAGGGCTAATTTTATGTTGGGTGACATTTCCCAAGGGCTGCATTGTGCCGCTTAGTTTTTTGTTTTCAAGAGCGGCAGTTGCAACTTGAACGCCTACAAAAATAAATAGAGCTGCAAAGAGCCAACGGCCGATTCGCAAATTTTTATCAGATATTGTGATCACGTTTTTCTCCTAATTTTCCAAACAAAATCTGCATCTATTGATGCACATTCACCAG
>JBGCDP010000288.1:0-3669 GCA_045105475.1 Anaerolineae bacterium | reverse complement strand
GATGTGTATCGCAATGATTTAGGGCTAAACAATGGGTCGATTCGGCCGAAACAACATCCGAATAATGTTTGGGCGTTGCATGGGTTGGCGGAGTGTTTGAAAGTGAAGGGGAATTCGGCCGAGCTCGCCATCATTGAACCGCAGCTCACACTCGCTCAGGCTCGCACGGACCAACCCATTACTTCGTCCTGTCACTGTCGCGCCATGTCTGATTGCTGTAGCTCATAAGCTCCCCCGAAGGGGTGCCTGAATAAAGTGGTGGGCACCATCCACTATAGTGTGTGGTTGCCCTTTTGCCCCTAGAACAGTGGTTAGCGATTGCTCGTCTCGCCCGGCTTATTGTCAATTAGGTTTGCTCTGACGCGCTGGGATCAAACAAAGCCCCAACATGATCAGCCCCAATAGTATGAAGACCCAATAAGTGAGGTCTCCTGGAGCGGCGCCCGCAGTTTCAATCGGTTTTGTGTAGTAGTAAAAAAGATTGCCAAGATTTTCCACAACCAACAATGCATAGATCAGAGGGATCATGGCCTTATACCTCAGCGAAGCGATCAAGTAGATCAGCCCAATAACTAATTGCGACATGCCCCAAAGCGAGAATATCCCAATAAGCGTAGCAGCCGCGCCTGCGCTGTAGTTGTCTAACGGGATGGTCGCGACCGATTGCGCACCGCCATCTTGCGAGAGCAAGTGAAGCAAGGCTCGGAACAGGGTGAACGCAGTCAAACCGTAAAACAGATAGAGCGCAATCCGACGACCTGGAAACACGTTCGTGATCGTCTTAGGGAATAAAGTGTTTAACAGCATAAAATCTAATCCTCTTAATATAAAATCGGCCCTCAGGTGTCTCGCCCGGTCTTTGGGAGGCGTGCAGACGGACGAGTACCACAAGGGGATAACAACGTCCGAGAATCGGTTGGGCGAAGCCCTCTTTTGCTTTGCTGTCATTCAAGCTACTTGAACCACCAGCAACTTTCGGATGTTAGTAGTGATTCATTCCCCACCATAGGTGAGGACATAGATTAAGCCTCCTATTCGCACTGTTATTGCGAGTAAACTTAAAAATAAAATATCCATTTTTCATACGCCTTATGACTCTTTTTTGTTGCCTTGAATCTGACCGTAAACGCGTTGCACTGCGGCCGAGATCGCCTTGGGCCCCTCACCTTCTAACTGAAGAAAGTGCCCCTCAGCAGTTTCTGTTACCCGAGCATTGGGGAAGTTAGCTTTCATATCAGGCAGCCTGTCCCCCATAAGTGGGTCTTTCATTCCCCAAACAATTTCTGCAGGAATATCTAACCCTCGTACATACGCTACAATGCGATCAAACTGCTTTGCAGTTGGATGGTCTGGCTTGTCAGCCACCATACGCAAGATGGCCAACGGCCCTTTTCCGTTGCCACTTTCCCTGACCGGTCGTGCATAAAGTGCATCGTTTACTTCAGACGGTATTGAACTAGGTTCAGCCTGCTGATTGGGCGACTGCTTATATATCGACACAAGACCCTCAAGCAAGAGTTCTCCGACGCCCGGTGTTTTAATTAAGCGTACCGTTCCTGGGAGCTTTTCATTTTCTTTTGGTGCATTAATTACTGAATCGAGCATAACCGTCCCTTCTAATAGATTCGGGGAACGTTCGATTGCGCCTAATCCAATCGAACCACCCCAATCGTGACCGATAAAGATGAGCCCATCGAGTGCCAGCTTATTCAGAAGACTATTCATCCAGCGTGTATGATTTTCGATTGTGTGCTGACTCGCCGGAACTTTGCTAGAAAATCCAAGCCCTACCAAAGTAGGCATAATGGTCCTGAACTGATCTTTAGGGAGTTTATTGGCAACTTTGCGATATAAAAACCCGGACATCGGTACCCCATGTTGCATATAAACGGGATAACCAGTCCCTGTTTCTAGGACATGAATTTTGATACCAGGCTCAACTTCAACTAAATAGCTTTTGAAGTCATTGTCGACAAATTTCGCGACATAGTCTGGCAACGGGAACTTCTCGAACGACCCTGCACTCGATCCCTCACCCACGTCAATCGTGCCACGGCCGCTAGGTGTTTTTAACTCTCCATCGCGGGTAAGGATATAGATGAATCCTCCTAATAGAACGACTACCGCGATTACAGTTAATACTAGAATATCCATTGTTCATACTCCTTAGTTTGTGATTCGCTTTTATTTGTCTTGAATTTGGTCGTAAACGCGCTGTACTGCGGCCGCGATTTTTTCTGGACCATCACCCTCTTCCTGAAGAAAGTGTCCTGCGGCAGATTCCGTCACATCGGCGTTGGGGAAATGGTCTACCATTTCAGACACCCTCTCACCTAAGAATGGGTCGTTCAATCCCCAGACAATGGCAGTTGGCACTGCTAATCCTTCGATATAGGCATCAATGCCTCTAAGCGCTTCGGCCGTCGGATGGTCTGGCCCATCGGCTGCCATACGCACGATGGCTAACGGCCCTTTTCCGTTGCCGCTCTCCGCTACCGGCCGTTCATAAAGGGCAAGCACATCGTCCGGTATTGAACCGGGATCAGCTTGTAGTCCGGGCATCGAGCTAAATGTCGAGGTCACCCCCTCAAGCAATAGCTCTCCGATCACCGGCGTTTTAACCACTTTAAGTAATGTTGGCAGGGTCCCGCTCTCTGTTGGGGCTCCAAACGCCGTATTTAGAATCACAGCCCCTTCAATCAGCTCAGGGGAACGGACAAGCGTCCCCATCCCGATCGGGCCGCCCCAATCGTGGCCCACATAGATGAGTTCTTCGAGTTCAAGTTGTTTAAGGGCCTCATTCATCCAACGTGTGTGATTGTCGAACGTGTGCTGGCTGGCCGGAATCTTGCTAGAAAATCCAAGCCCTACCATCGTCGGCATGATGATTCGGAATTGATCTTGTGGAAGTTCATTCACAACGTTGCGATACAGAAATCCGGTCGTTGGCGCACCGTGCTGCATATAAACCGGGTAGCCTGTGCCAACCTCTAAAACATGAATTTTGATGCCAGGTTCAACTTCGATCAGATAGCTCTTGTAATCATCTTTTACAAATTCTGCCGCATAATCTGGTAGCGGAAACGCTTCAAACACCCCTGCTTCTAACTCAACCGTTCCATTACCGGTGGGTGTTGTTAATTCACCGTCACGGGTGAGAATAAAGGCGAAAACGGCTAGTGCGAGCAACGCAATCCCTAACAAACTTAATAAAAATTTCTTCAAGGTTGATACTCCTTTTTTAAATAGTGGCAGTGGTTCAATCCACTTAAAAACCATGCTAACAGCCGATCTGTGCTCGCTCAATGACTATCAGTCGCACATTTATGACTATTCGTCCAGGGAGCCTGGCGTCATGAGACATTTGGCATAAGTTTGAGTTATAGTGAGGCCATGAAAGAATTAATAACCCCAGCTAGTTTCAAAGAAACAATGTTGAAATCAGTCGATCCATTGGGTGAAACCCTACATTTATTGCGTATGAACGGGATGTTTTATTCGCGGTCGGAGATCATCCCCCCCTTTGGCGTGGAACTGCCTGCTGGCTCACCCTTTCTGCTCTTTCATGTTGTTATTTCTGGGCAATGTTGGCTCCAGGTTAAGGGATTAGAGCCTCAACTGATGCAGGCGGGCGATTTTGCGCTCGTCCCTCATGGGGATGGCCACAAA
>JBGCDP010000287.1:0-7737 GCA_045105475.1 Anaerolineae bacterium | reverse complement strand
CGTGAAGCACGACGCATTTTGGGTCGTGACGTTGACTTAGTTCTGAAACCGATTTAAAAGGAGAGAAATTCTATGAAAAACACATTTTTCCGCTTTGAAGAAAATCCTGCGGCCGGAATGGTCCCATCAAAAGATACACCGCTGGAGGCCTTTACCACCAGTGATCAATCAGAAAAAGACCATTCCTATTTTGCAACTGATGATGAATCTATTTTGACCGGTGTTTGGGAATGTGCCCCGTCTAAACTCACGTTTGATTCTTATCCAGTACACGAAATGATGACGATTTTGTCAGGCTCAGTCACGGTGACCAATCACGATGACGGCCGGGTTGAAACCTTCACGGCCGGAGACACTTTTTTTGTGGCTAAAGGCTCCGGCTTCACCTGGGAAATCACAGAGACGTTGCGTAAGTATTACTTTATTGCAGCTTAAATCAGGAAACTCTTGAAATGACTCAAAAACAAAACCCGGTCATCCCGGTCATCATCATTGGAGGCGGGCTCTCTGGCCTGTCGGCGGCAAAGCGACTGAAGGAAGCGGGCGTGCCGATCTTACTTCTGGAAGGAAGAGATCGCTTGGGCGGCCGTGCACACACGCTCGATATAGCGGGGAACCAGGCCTCCTGGATCGAAATGGGGGCCGGCTGGATTGAGGACCATCTGACTAACCCCGCCTACCACTTATTGAGGGACATCGGGGCCGAAGTTCATCAAACCGATATTGGCCCCTCATCCTTGCGGATCTATGACCAACGTTCGGCGCGTTGGCTAGGAGTGATACCGACACTGCGGGCGTTTATCAAGCTTTTTTGGAACTTTAGCCGGTTCAGTAAACTTCGGCCGAATACCTCTAAGTTTAATAACCTGGGCGAGCGAATCGACGTCGTACTTGGCAAGCGACCCAAACGTGAGCATCTCTACCTGTTCAAGGTATTTTTCGAGGGTGTTATCGGTGGCCCCACCTACGACATACACCAGAATCTGTTAAGCGATGACCTCTGGGAGTTCATCAACCCTGAAGAAAAGAGTCAGGTCATGATTTCTGGTGGCTTCCGTGTATTGGTGGAGTTGTTGCGTGATTCTCTGTCTGCTGGCGAGGTGTCTGATGACGTAGTGATGCTAAATCAGACCGTCTCACGAATCTCGATTCAACAAGACGCTTCCGCCCAACCACCCGTACAGGTCGAAACGACCGACGGAAAGATCGTCGAAGGCTCCCATGTCATCGTTACCGTCCCCCTTGGTGTATTGAAGGCTGGAACCATCACATTTGATCCACCGCTCCCCACCAGTAAGCAGGATGTAATCGAGCGCATCGGCTTCGGAAGCGTTGAGAAAGTCGTCATGACCTTCAAAAACCCCTTCTGGCGCAGAAACCGGCAGAAGCCAGACCATTTCTTCAGTATTCCCGACCCTATCGCTTCCCACGGCAGTTTCGTCGATGTATCGGCCTCATCTGGTGCTGGGCCGGGTTCGCCCACTTCTCCCTGCCTTGCTAGCGTATTCGGCCCGCCTAAGGCTGCGTGGGTGGCGGAGAACCCTGAAGCGGCCGTAGAAGAGGTGCTATCTGAGCTAAAGATGATGTTCCCCGATACGTTCGAGCCTCCCGTCGCGACAGCCACATCCAACTGGACCACCAGCCCCTTCTCAGGGGGCTGCTACCCTTACACGAGCGTCGACACCCGACCCGGCGACTTCATCAAAATGGCAGAGCCGACGCACGATGGGAGAGTCCTGTTCGCTGGAGATGCTTGCGCGGAGGGAGTCGCCTTAGGTTATGTGGAAGGAGCGATGGCCTCAGGTGAGCGGGCAGCCGATGTTTTACTTGCCAATGAAAGAAAATGATAGTTGTACCTTAGGTTAAAGGAGAAAGAATCATGGTTACAAATTTAGGTCAGGTCATGCCCCGTGGAGCGGCCAAATATGGCGAGCGGGTGGCACTTGTTTTTAAAGGGGAAGAATTTACCTACAATCGTTTAAACGAACTTTCTGCCAAATTAGCAAACGGTCTGAAAGGGCTTGGCGTTGTGTCTGGGGACCGGGTGACCCTCTATTCCCAAAACCGTTGGGAGTGGATTATCGGTTATTATGCGACACTTCGCCTGGGGGCGGTCATCAATCCGATCAATGTCATGTTGACCCCAAACGAGGTTGTCTTTGTTACCCAAGATTGTGGCGCAAAGGTTTTGTTAGCTTCGGCCGATAAAGGGACACCCCTCCTCGCTCTTCAAAGTGAAACCCCTCTGCAGCATATCGTTCTGTTTGGTGATGAGACAGCAGCCGGAGCTGTTTCCTTTAACCAGCTCATTGCTGAAAACGGGAGCGATCTACCTGAATTGGACATTGACCCTCTAACGATGTCAACCATCGGTTACACGAGCGGCACAACGGGTCATCCTAAAGGGGCGATGCTCAGCCATCAGGCTATTGTGCTCAACAGTGCATTGACTAGCAATCTACACGCCCGTACCGCAGATGATGTTTGCTACACTTCTCTGCCCTGCGCCCACGTGTATGGCAATGTGGTCATGAACGGCGCATTTTTCTTGGGTGGCAAACTGGTTCTGCACGATCGTTTTGACCCGGCCGAAACGATGGAGCTGATTCAAAAATATAAAGCAACTGTCTTTGATGGCGTACCAACGATGTACTTCTTTATGGTGGCCCACCCCGATTTTGACCGCTTTGACCTCTCTTCATTACGGCTCTGTGCCGTCGGCGGGCAGACGATGCCAGAACCGAAAATGCGTGAGGTCGAAGATCGCTTTGGTTGTCCGCTGATTGAATTGTGGGGCATGACAGAGTTAGGCGGACTTGGCACAACCTTCCCAGCCTACGGTCCCAACAAACATGGCTCGATTGGGATCCAATTGCCTTATTCAGAATGCCGAATAGCAGATGTAGAAGATGCAAATAAAACCCTTGCCACAGATGAGATCGGGGAATTGATGGTCCGTGGCCCGATTGTGATGATGGGTTACTTCGGCAATGAAGAGAAGACACGGGAGACGATCGAACCAGATGGTTGGTTACATACAGGGGATGTGGCCCGCATGGACGCTGATGGCTGCATCTACATTGTTGACCGCAAAAAAGATATGATTTTGACGGCCGGTTACAACGTCTATCCGGCCGAAATTGAGCGGGTCGTAGCAGGTCATCCGGCCGTTGCGTTGGTGGCTGTCGGCAGCGTGCCGGACGAGATGAAAGGTGAGTTGGCCAAGGCTTATATTGTGTTGAAAGAAGGCAGCAAGGCTACAGAACAAGAGATCATTGAATTTTGCCGTGAGTCTCTGGCCGCGTACAAAGTACCTCGTCTCGTGCAATTTGTATCTGATGTTCCAAAGACAAGTACAGGAAAAATAATGCGACGCATGTTAAGAACATTGGATGAATGATGAAATGATGACGATCTTGCCTAAGTCGGCTGAACTCCGCTCACTTGTTCTCAAGGTAATCATCTACGGCCGCTAAAAACGCAACGATGTTTTCCCGAGCATGACCCAAATGGCCGATGCGAAAAATCTGATCTTTCATCGGCCCTAATCCGAAAGCGATCTGGATTTTATGCTTCCTGTAGAGGGTCGATGCGAAATCAGCCCCATCGATAAAATCGGGACGATACAGGGCGGTAATCACTGATGAGGCGTTTTCTCCTTCGATAAAACAGCTAAAACCACGCTCTTTCATGGCGGCCCGGAACCATTCGGCCGTCTCCTTGTAACGTTGCCATCGATTTTCCAACCCTTCATCACAAATTTTGGTCAAGGCTAGATGAAATGCTTCCAGTGTATGGGAGCTAACTGTGACCGGTGACGGATGCCAATCTCCCTCTTCGACGATCGCATTGCGCCACGTACTCAAATTGAGATACCAACCGGCCGCTTTGTTTTCCTGCGCTTCGATAATCTCCCACGCACGATCACTCACAGAAACGGCAGCCCAGCCAACCGGAGCACCTAGTGCTTTGTTCCCGGCGGTGACGCAGACATCGATTCCCCACTCATCGACATAGAGCGGGTCACCTCCGGCCGAAGAAACCGCATCCACAAGCAAAGGCAGATTGAACTCTTTCCCTATCGCCCCGATTTCTTTGATCGGGTTGAGCATACCGGTCCCGGTGTCGTGATGGACAGCGAAAATCCCTTTAATCGCTCGGTTCTCAGTTAAAGTCTGACGAATCGCATCAAGGCTAATCGGCTGTCCCCATTCGGCCGTCACGGAAACAGGCTCTAAGCCAACCGCTTCTGCCAGTTTAGTGAGACGCTGCCCAAAAAAGCCATTGTTGATAATGAGAATTTGATCTCCACGAGCGAATAGGCTGCTCAGTGCCGCCTCTAATCCTCCCATACCTGAGTTAAAGAGGAAGAGGACATCGTTTTTGGTACAAAAAACCCGCTGCATCAACTGGATCGTTTCCCGATAAAGGATCGCCCATTCAGGCCCATAGTGGGCCGCCAACGGCCGCCCCATCACTTGTATGATGTCATCATCAATTCCCCCAGGGCCAGGGATCATCAATTTATATTCTGGTAGAAGTTTCATTTAATACTCCAAACTTTTAGAAACAGGGTAATTATCCGTTGAGTGCTTTTTCAATTGCCGCTTTTTGATCGGCCGAACTCACCGGCATCGGTTGGCGTGGATAGCCACCATCTCGTCCTTGCAACGCCATCGCAGTCTTAACATTGGCCGGAAGATTGTCCCCTTCAATCGCATTCCAAATACCTAGCAGCTTTTTGTGCAGTTGGAGGGCGCTCACATGGTCACCGGCCTGAACCGCATCCCACAATTGAACTGATAGTTTAGGTGCCGCTTGTAAAATCGCAGCGATAGAGCCATGAGCCTGAAGAGTGTAAGCCGGGTAAAGCAGAGCATCAGTCGCCGCCATCACCAACCCTTTGCCATCCAGCAAAATCATCAGATCCGCCATCGTTTTGAGATCGCCTGCGCTTTGTTTCACCCCGATCACCCCATCAATTTCAGTAATAATTTTATTAAGCAGATCTGGGGCCAGGTAAACCCAAGGGACAACGTTATAGATGATGATCGGGATTGAAACTGCATCGGCTAGGGTCGCAAAATGATTATAGGTTGCCTCGTCGGTCGGTTTAAATAGGTAATGAACGGGTGTAATTTGCAAGGCGGCAACATCGAGATCTGCCACAGCATTAGCTCGTTCGATCGCTTGGCGGGTCGAATCGACGATGATTCCGGCGATAACGGGAACGCGCCCGGCCGCTTCATCGCAAGCGGCCGCAACAACCTGACGAATCTCATTGGTCGTCAGTGTATGCCCTTCACCTGTGCTACCGCCAACGGCCAAACCATGTACTCCAGCTTCTTCGATCAGATAGCGCACATCGGCACGCAGTGCTTGCTCATCAATCTCACCATCTTGGGTAAACGGGGTCACCATCGGTGGGACAACACCAAAAATTTCCTTTTTCATCTATTTTCTCCATGTATTAATGATTTAATCTAAGACAAACAGTTTCACATGCTCAATATTGTGGCAAATTTTTATGGAACACCCAAGGCTAAAATAAAGTCAAAAAACTGGAGCACTTAAATTAGAGGATGGCATTGCTTATACCGGCGAACTATTTCGGCCCGTATAGACGATACAGTACCTTATGGTAATATGTTTGTCTCGGCCGAAGACATGAGAGCCTAGAAACAATCTTCAAAAACTCGACACTTCGGCCGTTTACTTGGAGAAATGACCTGATGAACCAAAAAAAAATGAGCCGCAACTTCTATGAATTTTGTGTTGAACTTATCGAGTCTCGCGGGGTAGCCATTAGAGAAATCGCAGAGGTGACCTATGGATTGCAAAAGCCCTATCTGGATGAAATCACAGTTGACGATGCTGAAACGGCCGTGAGGGCTGTGATCCAAAAGAGAGAAGCTCAGTTTGCGATAATGACCGGTCTAGAGCTAGATAGACTGTCTGAAGAAGGGCACCTACAAGGACCAATTGCAGACATTATCAAAGAAGATTTCAGTCTATATGGGGTAGATGAAATTTTGGCCTTATCGGTTGTCAATATTTACGGCTCAATTGGGCTGACTAATTTCGGATATCTCGATAAAGCGAAAGAGGGTGTCATCAAAGAAATTGATGAAAAATCTAGAAATCCAGAGCAAGTGAACACCTTCTTTGATGACTTGATTTGTGCGATTGCGGCCGCCGCCGCATCAAAGATGGCCCACCAATTCACCTAATTTAAGTTCGCTCTGTGTTTAGTCGCTTTTCAGATCGTCAAGACAAAACGGCCATCGCTCAATACTCATGAGCGATGGCGCACCGGTGGGAGCGTCCCCATCATTTGCTGTTTGTATATACTTAGTGTTTCATAGGAAAATCTGTATGCTACCCTCTCATCATTTCACAATGCGCTTCACCGTTAAGCTTATATTTCTACTATCAGCGATGACCCTCTTTACTTCAAGCTGTACGCTTTTAGGCGGTGGATCTGATCAGGAAGATCCAATTGCAACGCAGGCTCCTGTTGAAACAGAGGCGATAGATACGGACGAGAGCTCGAACTCCGAATCAATCACTGGCACATGGACATTGGTTGGAAGCATCTCAATAAATGGAGAAATCGCTTTTGTCGGAAATGAACCAGACCCAAATGGTATCGAGGATTGGTTGGCTGGTGCAGGAAAGGAACTTCTTGAAGAGATTGCGTCAACCTCAGGCTTAACCCTAAAAATCAATGCAGATGGAACCTTTACCGAAACAAAAGACGGAGACCCTGACATCACCTGGTTTGATCAGGAAGGGGTGCTTATGTCAGACATCGTCCCTTTTAACGGATTTGTAAAAACAAATGAGTTGGGCTCCTTCCTCCAACCGGAAACCATTCCTTCTTGGGCAACGCCCGCTGATGAGTACAACGTGATTCCTCGTTATGATGACGGGGACACTGTCATCAGTGATCACATCTATCTTAATGCAGGAAGTTTAGTGCGAACGGTCAATGGAGTGACTGATGGGCTCTACCTTGATCGGGTCGTAATTGTATATACAAAATCATAGCTTTGAGCTGCCGACATCAGGGCGGCATGCATTGACACCCTCCCCCACTGCTCGATCAAATAGCCGAGTCTGACATACAATAACGTGCATGAGCACAGCACGAATCAGCAATCACACCCTTATCCCCCTGTCGGATGGCACGCAGCTATCAGCCCGCATCTGGTTTCCAGAAAAGGACGGCCGGTATCCGGCCATTCTCGAATACCACCCGTATCCCAAACGATACGTCACCGCCGACCGTGACGAAATCGGCCACGCCTACTTCGCCGCACACGGTTACGTCTCAGTGCGGGTCGATATGCGCGGCGCAGGCGAAAGTGAGGGGTATCTGTCTGATGAATACACCGAGCTAGCGCGTCAAGACGCAGTTGAAGTCATTAACTGGCTGGCACAACAGCCGTGGTGTACCGGCGCGGTTGGGATGTATGGACTGTCGTGGGGTGGCTACAACGGTATTCAACTAGCTACGATCGCTCCTGAACCGCTCAAAGCAATAGTCGTAGCGGGCGCGACCGATGACCGCTTTGGCAACGACACCCACTTTATGGGAGGGGTCAAGGCGAGCGAACACATCGGCTGGGCCGTTACGCTGCTCTCATTTCTCACACGCCCGCCCGATCCGGCCCTCGTTGGTGAAAAATGGAAAACGATGTGGATCGACCGCATCAATCAACTTGAATCGATGCT
>JBGCDP010000286.1:0-3314 GCA_045105475.1 Anaerolineae bacterium | reverse complement strand
TCAATCGACCGTTCGGTCACATAGCTGGTGGGATACAGCTCTTCAGGGACAGAGCTTTGATAAACCTGATTCCATTGCTCATACCGTTTTAAAGCATTTTGGGGGCCACCCATTTTGTTTAAATCTAGCCCCTTTTCTTGTGCCCAATGCAGATAATGGCCGCTTGGTACGTCTTCATGGCCACAAATAAATTCAGCATGGTCAAAGCCATAATAGTCTTCTGGCACATCGACCCATTCTTTGTGGTGCCGACTCGCCATTTCATACTGATCCCACCCCTCTTCCCAAGTTGGGTTAATCGCCTTTCCTTCACCTGGTGGATGATGTATCGACGGAATGTCGGATCCGGCATTCGGGGGCGGGCCGCCAAACACTTCCTGAATATGAGATTTGCCGATATGGCCGGTACGATAGCCGTTTTGGCGCAGCACACGCACAAATGTGTTGGCGTCTAAATCGAGCGGGGTGCCGTTGTCCCAAGAACCGTGGGTCGACGGCATCCGGCCGGTCATGAGTGTGCGTCGGCTGGGACCACAGAGCGGATGCGCACAATAGGCTCGTTTGAACTGCACACTCTCTTGTGCCAAGCGGTCTAAGTTTGGTGTTTGAACAATCGGGTTGCCACCAAAGCCGGTGTGATCCGGCCGGAGTTGATCGGTAATGATGAATAAAATATTCGGCCGTGACATAACGCCTACCCCCAGCTCATAATGTGAGCCACTTGCTTACTTGGATCGATAATGATGCAATCTTCTGGGCAATCGTGCTCGCACAGCTTGCACAACATACAGTCATGATCGTACACAGACGCCACGATCTTTGATTCTGGTTCTATTCGAATCACATCGACCGGACAGGAGCGCACACAAATTCCGCAGTTGGTGCATAAGTCATAATCAATATTGACATTCAATGGTAGTGATTTCATCTTTTTTTCTTTCATATCGATCTCCTGCTAAGCCTTTGCAACCATTTCTCGTAACTCTGAATCCATCTTATTCAACATCGGAAGATGTTCCTCTTCGCCGGGGAAGCGCCATTCATACCGTTGCTCATACGGGATATTAAAGTCGGGCCAATGTTCCTGAGGGATCGGCTCTTTGTACAACTTCATCCGGCCGTCTTCCTCTTTCATCAGTGTCCAGGCCAGCCAGTTGGCATCATCACGATACGGGTAATCTTCGCGGAAATGACAACCACGGCTTTCGGTACGGAATAAGGATGAGCGCAAACGCATTTCTGAAATTAATGCCATGTTGCGCGCTTCATGAGCCAGACGTAGTCCATGCGTATCGGTGACGTACATTTTCGGCACAAGATGATCCCGCACAAATTCAACCATCGTCAGAGCCGCTTCGAGTCGATCCCCTTTTTTGATGAACATAACGTAGTAGGGCATCATAATATTTTGCAGGTTCTGGATGACCCACTGAGGGGTAAACCCACCTTTCCGTTCGGTGGGGGCAAGTATCTGTTTTTTCGTTTCTTCAAGCATAGCCGCATCGATTGATGGGAGCTCTACCTGCTGTGCATATTTGGCGGCGGCCGTACCAGCTCTCGCCCCGGTCACACTGCAATGGGCCGATGATAGCCCCATCGCCGCATAGGCTGCACCAGAAGCCATGGTGCCTAGCGAATCTCCGGCCGCAAACAGGCCTGGAACTCCGGTTGAGCAGTCGGTGTCGGCCGGCCAGATGCCTTCCGTTTTGTGGACCGCCATCCCGGCTGCGCCCCCACCGATCATTTCGCGCGGTTCTAAATCGGCCCTATCGGGGTGAAACATGAATGGGCCACGTCCTGCATGCACTTCAAATTCCATGTCAGGAAAAAGCGTTCCTCGCCGTGGAATCTCATCCCCTTCAGCATTAAATATTTTACCCTTTGGTGGACCCAACTCATCATTGGTTTTCCCCCCAAACTTAAAGTTGAAATTAAAATTAGCCGGGTCCATCGCAGATGTTGGATGAGGATCGGTGTATTCTTTACCCAAGATTTCAGCCCCGACTCGATAAGCCATCGCGTCCCCATCACCGGTCAGATTGTGGATGGGCCAGCTGGGTGGTTTTAGTCCGCTGGCACCAGTTGCCATTATGACCGACTTTGCTTTAAATATCGTTAGCTTATACGTTTTCCAAGAGAAACCGACCGCTCCGACAAGACGGCCGTCCTGTTTGAGTAACTCGGCAATCATAGTCCGGTCCAAAATACGGATTTTGCGTTCTTTTACCTTGTCACGTAAAAGAGTTGGGATCTGAATTGGCCCCATAAAAATCGTTTTGGTCACACCCTTATTACTGAGGCGGCGATAATATTCTCCGTCTGGGTTCTTTTTCCAGTCAACGCCCCATTCTGTGAACTCCTGAAAGCGTTCATACGACTCCTCTAGCCCCATTTTGGTCCAAACTGGATTGTTGACGTATTCTCCAATTTCTGCCATCGATTCGAGCCAGGCTTGAAGGTCATCCCCCCAAGCTTCATTAAAAACGAGATGGCTATCGACATATGGGGATTGACCCGTACGGCTGACAAACCCTTTGTCAGCCAAGATCACTTTTGCGCCCGCTTCTTGGGCTTTAATTGCCGCCATGCAGCCAGCAATTCCGCCCCCAATCACCAATACATCACATTCGATAACTCTGTCTGAACTTTTCATAAATTCTCGTCCTTTAATCAAAAATCTTTGCTTTTTAGCCTAAGTGGATTTAGTCATCCTTGTAGAAGAATTTGCCGGAAATAGTTTTGGATACGGCTTTTAATTCGGTAATCGTTTTTGATTTAGGATCATCACTAAATCTTGGTGAGGGGATAAGAACTACAATCGCGGCGATCGCTTTGCCTTGATGATCAAAAATCGGTGCACCCACTGCGCTGATGCCGATGTCCAGCTCATCACGATCAACCGCAAACCCCTGCTCCTTAAATTGGGCAAGATTCCCTTTAAGTATGTCAACGTCGGTAATTGTGCTAGAGGTATAGCGGTGCAGCACTCCTTTAAAGGCGGCATCTATTTGAGTTGGCTCTGCGACAGATAAAATCGCCCGTGCACCGGCGGCCGCATGCACAGGTGGCGTCTTGCCCAGCCGCCCAGCGACTACTCTCAACGGCCGATTGCTTTCAGCTTCATACGCAACCACAGTGCTTGCACCAGACCAAACCTCGATAGCGACTGTTTCATTCAGCTCTTCCCGCAATGCGTCGACATACGGTCGGGCAACCTGAACCACTCTGTTGATCGAGGAATCGGCCATGATCATCCCGAGTTCATAGATTTTCCCCCCCAAGCTAAATTGTTTTGTGATTCGATCCTGCTGTAG
>JBGCDP010000285.1:0-29543 GCA_045105475.1 Anaerolineae bacterium | reverse complement strand
CTACCCAATGAAAATGAATATGAGCTCTTTACGGTTTAACTTTTAGCCGATAAGGGGTTTTGTAGACGCACTCTGATTTTTGTTTAGGGTCCGTTTTATTGAGAGGTCAGGTTGTGATTTAGACAACCTGACCTCTTTTTTTACCGGTTTACCATAATTAGTGGTAATAAAATCATCGGATCTGCCGGGCTAGGTGTGGCTGTGACACTTGGTGTTGTGGATGGCACAGCTGTCGGTGTTTCAGTTGCAATAGGTGTTCCAGTCATGGTTGCTGATGGACTTGGGTCAGGTGTTGAAGTTTCCGTTGGAACCTCTGTCGGAACTCCGGTGGGCGTTTCCGTTGGGATTTCAGTCGGAACCTCTGTCATCGTTGCAGTCGCAGTCGGTGTTTCTGTTGCTGGATCAGGTTCAGCCAATTTGATGATACGGCCGGTGCTGTCTTCAGTTACATAGATGGCTCCATC
Source organism: Anaerolineae bacterium (assembly GCA_045105475.1). Taxonomy (GTDB): domain Bacteria; phylum Chloroflexota; class Anaerolineae; order Promineifilales; family Promineifilaceae; genus WTJY01. Next base: position 29,079 of record JBGCDP010000285.1, on the reverse strand, counting down.
TGAGCCTACGATTACGTCTTCTAGAGCCTTGAACCCATCGCATAAAACGGTCGTATTTCCGGCCGCGTCTGCAGATAAAAGCCTGCCTTCATCTGCTCCGACAGCGCCTTCTTCAACGATTAGCAGTGGGAAGGTTGAGCCTTGAAAACGGAGACCTTCAGGGATGCTTAAATGCTCAATAAATGGAGCTGGGGCTGTTGTGTTTGGAACCGGAGGGGATAAAGGATCAACGACAAATATGCTACGGGTTGATGTGACGTTGACTGTGAAAGGAGGGACGGATCGGCTGCCTTCAGCACCTGATGACTCGCTGGCAATATAGATTTTGCCATCAGACCCTATTGTGATGCCTGAAAAGCTAGGTTGTTCAACAGTTACAATCGGGAATACGATTGTTAAATCTGGTGCAACTTCCAACAGAGTGGTCGTTGTGTAGGGAGCTACTGAGCTTATTGCGTACAAATAGGTCTTGTAATTTAAGACATCCCCTGGACCAGGGTTGTCTTCGACCGCTTTTTCAGCATCTGATGCAGTTACATAAATGATTGAATCATCTGCACTTACAGCTACTCCTTCTGGACTGGTGAGGGTAATCGGGAGAGTTGTTGTAACTCCGCCTGGAGACCGTTTGATTAAAGCTCCATTGTCAATATTGTCATCAACGTAGTAGAGATTTCCGTTTGTATCAAAGGCAATGCCCTCCGGCCGAACGAGACCGGTCATGATAGGGGTTACGACACCGGCCGCAGAAACTTGCGAGATCTTTCCATCAGAGACTCCACCTGCTGTCTCTTCTGCGACATGTAGCAGCCCATTCGGATCAAATGCAAGACCATCTGGTGAGCTGAGCCCCTCTGCAAATACGGTTGCTTTTAAATCGCCCGTACACATGATTTCAGGTATTTCATCTCCAAAATCTTGCGGAGCGGCGCTGATGGTTGTTGGCAAAATAGTGAGAATCCCAATTAATAAAGCACAAAATGAAATTGCGGCGGCTGAGAATACAGCCTTAAATAAAAATTTTTGATTTTGCATATTGATTTATTTCTCCCGAATAAAGCTTCATTTTAATCGAGACTACCTTTCGATTAATCTATCGAAGTTAAAACCATGATTGAAAAAACCTTCGTCAATTGTGCGCTTGGTACTCAAAAGTAAAGGAAGCTAGAAAATTTTTTAGATGAACAGGAAGAGTGTCTTTGCTTGTGTAGATTTTGTCATATAAAATTTAAACTGGTTGCTACTTTGCTTACAAAAGAGTCTGGGTAAACAGCCTAACCATATTGAATTTTCTGTTTTTCACTATTCCTACGTCGAAATTTAATGCATATCGTTTTATTGACCCTATTGTGGCTGGCTGGAATTTGGGTGGCTTCATTAGCCCCTTCACTAAGTCTTGTATGGTGGTGGGTGCCAGGGGCAACCGCTTTGGCGGCCGCTCTGCCTCTGATTTATCTGCCTAAACTGCGCCGTTACACCCTTTATCTTGCCTATATCGCCTGCTTCTTTTTGGGTGGAGCCCGTTTCCTATGGAGCCAGCCTGTTATTGATGAAACTCATATTTCCAGTTATTTAGATCAATGGGGCGTAACAATTACCGGTAGGGTGACTGACGAGCCTGACATACGTGACCAAGTTATCAATTTGCGAGTTGAAACGTCCGAAATCAAACTGCCAGACGGGACGATATATCCGGCCCAAGGTGCTGTTTTGCTACGCACACCCCGTTTTCCGATCATTGAATATGGAACAGAGCTAACATTTTCAGGCGACCTTGAAACCCCGTTTGAAACGGCTGAATTTAGCTACCGTGACTACCTAAATCGACAAGGTGTTTATGGGGTTATGAGTTTTCCTCGCATTCAAGAAAGTTCTGCGGGTCACGGGCACTGGTTGCTGACTGAACTTTATCAAATTAAGCAGCGAGCCCAGACGCTTATCGCTAAAAATGTTCGTGCCCCTGAGTCTGGTTTGCTAAGCGGTATTTTGCTGGGTATCGACCATACGATGCCACCTGATATTGAAGATGATTTTCGTACCGTGGGCATCACCCACATTGTTGTAATATCGGGGTTTAATATAGCCATCCTCTCTTCAATATTCTTAGCTTTATTTACGCCGATTTTCGGCCGTCGAGGAGCAGCGTTCGCAGCGATAGCGGCGATTATATTGTTCACCTTGCTGGTGGGTGCAGACCCTTCGGTTGTGCGAGCAGCGATCATGGGTGGTTTGTATGTGTTGACTGGGCGGTTAGTTGGCCGACGTAATGCCCCGATTCCAATCTTGTTTTTGACCGCGTTTGGGATGACTTTGCTTAACCCGAATGCGCTCTGGGACATCGGCTTTCAACTTAGCTTTGCTGCCACGCTTAGCCTTATGTTATTCGCTAAACCGCTCACAGATAAAGTCAGAGAGTGGCTTAAAAACCGATATTCGGCCGCAGGGACACGCGCTGTCATGCAGGCTATTGGTGATTCTGTTTTGGTGACAATTGCTGCTCAAATTTTGACCCTGCCTCTGATCATGTACTACTTTGGTCAATTGTCAGTGATTAGCATTTTAACCAACGGCCTTGTTTTGCCTGTTCAACCTTTAATTATGGTCTGGGGTGGCCTAACTGTGATCTCCGGCTTTTTCATGCCTGTTCTAGCCCAAATGCTGGGATGGATCGTTTGGGTCTTTCTTTTTTATACGGTTCAAGTTGCCGAACTCTTGGCTCAAATGCCTTTTGCCTCTGTCGCTGTGCCATTTGGTTTAGGCGCACTTATTTTTACTTATGTTTCAATTGGTGCTTCAACTTGGTTTTATCAACAAGAAATCGAATTTCGCGAAAAATGGATCGGCATTATCCGGGCAGATTTTGGTAGACGAGCAATGGTTGGGATGAGTGCAGTCATGTTGGTGTTAGGCTGGCAATGGCAAGGCAGTCAGCCGGATGGCCTTTTGCATGTTACCTATTTTGATGTCGGGCAGGGGGATGCCACGTTGATTCAGACCCCTTCCGGCCGTCAGATTTTGATTGATGGAGGATATTTCCCAACGGTTATTAATCGTCACTTAGGGCAAACAATGCCATTGGGCGATCGGGAAATCGATTTGCTTCTTGTAACCCATCCTGATGCTGATCATGTGACTGGGCTACCCGAGCTGTTTGACCGCTATAAGTTTGACCAATTATTGGTTTCTTATTTACCGGGTGACTGGAGCGGAGAAGACGGCCCATATGCTGAAACGCTAGAGCGTGCGGTGGCTCAAGGGGCTGAAATCATTCGGCCGCAAGCGGGGGATGTCATCATGGTTGAAGATGGGTTGCAACTTGAGATTGTTCATCCTGGCCCTAGCCTTGCGGCAGATAATCGCAACGATAATTCACTTTCAGTTAGACTAATTTATGGGGCAACAACGATGTTATTTACCGGCGATGCGGAAGAAGCAGGCGAACGGGCGATGCTGCAATCTGATTTGCCCTTGGAATCAGCCATCTATAAAGCTGGGCATCATGGGGCAAACAATGCCAGCGGAGCTGAATTTCTCGATGTTATCCGGCCGCAGGTTGTGATCATTTCGGCCGGACTCGACAACCGCTTTGGCCATCCACATCCTGAACTACTTGCTCGCTTGCAAGCTGTTGGCACGGTCGTTTTACGAACTGATACGATGGGCTCTATCGAGATTATCTCTGATGGAGAGCAAACTTGGTGGCGGTCTGAAAAATGAGTTGACAGTCCGGAAGTGGGTAGTGCCTAAGTCGTTTTTAGGGGAACCGCTTTCGTTGGCGGCGGAAATAAACGGTCTATCTCTGCAAAATCAGTTTGATCTAGTTTGAGGTTTGTGGCGTTTACATTTTCCTGAACACGCGAAATCTTCGCTGATTTTGGGATAGGGATCACACCCGGCCGGGCCATGAGCCATGCAAGGGCGATTTGAGCAATGGTGGCACCATGTTTGTCAGCGATAGGCTGTAGACGATCATCCTTTACCAAACGGCCCTGATCGAGCGGGCAATAAGCCATCGTTGCAACGTCTTGCTCAGTTTGCCACGGCAGCAAATCGAACTCAACCCCGCGCGATCCAAATGAATAATAAACTTGATTAACATCGCAGTTCGATCCGCTTTCCAAAGCGAATAGAGCCTGCATATCCTTTACGCGAAAGTTGGAAACCCCCCATTGTTTGATCAATCCTCTTTCGCTTAATTCTTCAAAAGCGGCAACTGTTTCATTTAATGGGTGGGAGCCTGGCCAGTGGAGTAGATAGAGATCGATAAAGTCTGTCCCCAGCCGTTTTAGGCTCCGCTCACAAGCTTCGACTGTTCCAGCTCGACTTGCATTGGAGGGTATTACCTTTGTAACTAGAAAAATATCGTCTCGTCGCCCGGCGATCGCTTCACCAGTGACTTCTTCAGCGCCGCCATTCGCATACATTTCGGCGGTGTCGAGTACGGTAACTCCCATCTCAATCCCAGCTTTTAAAGCCGCGACTTCAGTGGCACGCTCTGAGCGCACAGAGCCCATTTGCCATGTGCCTAATCCGATTTTTGAGGCAAGCATTTTTTCATTTCGTGACATCGCAATATCCTCCATGTTTTCTTCAAGTTTATGAAATGGGCTTCGAGGCTGTCTACAATCCTTCAGTTACCCAAATGCTAACGATTGAAAGGCCCATTGCCAATGCATTGTTAGTTACGTGACAAATAATGGCTGGCCAAAGGCTGTTCGTTTTCTCGTACAACCACCCCACGATAAGGCCAAACAGAAACGCGGTGATAATTTGAATCGGAAAGCCGTGAAAAAGCCCAAATAATGCTGAGCTGGCGATAATTGTTCCCCATACGCCTAAACGATTTCCGATGCCGTTATGGATCAATCCTCGAAAGAAAATCTCTTCATATACAGGCACGATTAAAGATGCCGCTAGGCCGATTACAAGCATTTGCCAAGTTTGTTCAAAGGCGAACATCTCAGCCAGTTCTTCAGCGCCTTCCTCTAATGCTGGAAATAGTAGCAACAAGCCTGCGCCAATTGCCATGCGGACCAAAGCGCCAGCAACGCCTAAGCCGATAGATGGCCAAACCCAACCTTCTGGCATGGCGCCCAAGCCCAGCTTGGCAAGGCTATGGCGTTTCCGAATGGCATTCATACCGAAATATGGAATTAGAAAGGCTAGCAGAGTTGCACCTAGGCTGTATAGCAGGAGTAAAAATGGGTCAGCACCGTCTACTGTGCCATCTGTGAAATCTATCTGAGCACCTGCTAAAAAGGTTGCCACTAGCGACAAGATAATTAGTAGAAAAATGGAGACGAATAGAATGGGGGTTATATCTTTCCAGTCCCAAAGTCGGGTAAGTATGCGGCCGTCTTTGATTGAAACCTCGTCTATAGGTTGTTCTGCCATAGGATGATTGTTCCTTATGTTATAGGTGTTCCTCAATAAACTTTAGACAAGGTTTTCGAGATCAGAAACATCTTGTTTCATCTGTCTAAAATGATTGCATCTTTTACTGAGGAACACCTTTATTCTCTGAATGGCTATTGTTCGTTAAGCCAACAAAGAAGATTTATTCGCTTTCAAGTACTCGAAATGTTTCAGCTGCTGCAAGTGCATCTGGCCCAAGCTCTCCAACGAGTTCAACCGGCATGCCCACTGTGATAATGTAGGCTTTTTTGTCATTTACCGGGTCAATAATCAGATATTGTGTGTTGGCAAATTCGACAGTTCCACCTGAGGGGACTGGGATGTTTGCGGTATAAGCTATGTAAGATGCTGAAACATTGTCGAGTTCTAAATATTCCAAACTTACATCGCTCGTTAAATCTAAAAAGGTTCCGATTTGAGCCTGATTAATTTCAGAGAATTCGTCTAAAGCGAAGCTAAAAGGGAGTTCTTGAGCAATGATGTTAATAACGATCGGACTACTCGCTGTTAAGGATTCAAATGATGTGTTAACCGCGTAAAACTTAATCCCGGCCGAGGCTAAAGCTGCCATTTGCTGACTTGAGAAGGCACTTTCGGCTAGGCTGTCTTCAATTGCCTGCTGTAGCATTTCGTTATCGCTGGGGTCTACGGCTTCATAATCTTCCCCTAAAACGATTGAAAATCCACTTTCTGGAAGTTCGTACAGGCGTGAACCATCATCTAAAGTAGTTATCACAAACGTGCCAGATGGGTTCGTGGCAAAACCAGAATCTGATTCATTGGCTTCAGGCGCTTCAGTTGGGGGAATTTCTGTCGGTGGAACTTCTGTTGGCGTTGGTTCAGGTGTATTTGTGGGAACCGGGGTATTTGTAGGAACTGGGGTGTTTGTAGGGAGTGGTGTATTTGTTGGCAGGGGAGTGACCGTAGGCATCGCTGTTTGTGTTGCTGCGAGCCCGGCCGCTATCGTCGCATCTACATCAATTTCAGGCTCAGATGTGCATGCGCTAACAATCATTAATCCTGAAATTAGAATCAGAAAAGATTTTACAAGTTTCATTATTCCTCTTTTTGTATTTATGTTGGGTGGGTGATTATTAATTAGTATCGATCAAAATACTGGTAGAAAATGAAGGCCATTTAGCAATCGATTAATTATATCCGAGATGAGGAAAAGAAGCTGGACAGAATGGTTTTTTTACTACCAAACATCTGTGATGAGCCGATACAGATTAACGAGCTCTTCTCCATACGCGATTAAAAAACCGATGATAGCTAGGGAGACAATGGCAAGGATGATCGAATACTCTACGAGGCTTTGTCCATCAAGTTTTAAGCGGGTTGTATAATTCATAGTGATCCTTATCAGCAGACGGTTTGTTTTTGGGTCATGCCTGAATAATTGTAATCCTCATGGCTTGCATTGAATCTAAACTGGTACATATAGGTGATGAAGTGCATGTAGAAGCAGGCATTAAACCAGAATAACCATATCTATTTTAGATCAATTGATATTGAAAAGCCGCTGTTTTGCACTTGCCCTTGACTGTTGACCGGTAGGCGTGTGCCTGTTTCTGGATTATAAAATCCGATTGAGAGCCTATAGCTTCCTGGATTTAGACCAGCTAGCGGAATGTTGTATTGATCGATGATCAGTTCACCTTTTTCCCAGAAAGATGTAGGGTAGGTGCCGTTTCGCGGCCTATTATCGCCCTGCGCGACCAGCTCTCCCTTTGCATCGATTAAATGCACAAAGACTGTCTGGTCGCTGCCATCGGGCTCAATCGCTTCCCAGTAAGTCCGCAAACTTAACTGGTCTGATTGATCTAAAGTGTATCCGTTTAAATTCGCAAGCGATCCATAAGTAACGTCCGTTATCACCTCAGGATCGGCCGGCGTTTCAGCCAGCCGCACCTTAAACTTTTGCGTAAGCGGTTGAAGCTCTGTTGAACGATCCCCACGCCAGCTGGTGAGTTCAACAAAAACAGTTGCCAGCCCGCCTACGGCATTTTCAGTTATGGGTGGTAGCTCAATTTCATCGACAAAAGGCTCATTCACCGCCCACAAGGTGGTCGGATACCGGCCCGAGAATGGATATCCTTCATAGCGCGAAACCTGAGTTCCGGCCGTGTCTACAAAATGAAGGGTGACATAATAGCTGTCAGGCACGGGTGCTGAGGCTTCCCAAAAAAGCCGAACTTTCGGCCGTTCTCCAATTGATACATTTGGGTTAATTACTTCATGCCCTAAAAGATTGATCTCAGGTATGAGGGGATCGCTATTTTGCGAATTTGGGTACTCAGCATTTGCTGCCATTTTTTCTGGGGAGGCAAATGCGGGTTGAATGACAAACGGAGGTGTAAGCACCGCGGAAACTAACAAAAATACGATGGTGCTCCAAGCAAGAATACGGCCGAAAATGCCGAGCTTTTGAAACCCCAGCATGATGAGCACCGCTATTGCTGACAGTGCTGGATAGAGTAAACGACCTTGTGAGGTCGCCCCAACTGTGCTGATCCAATAAAAAAGAAGACCCAAAATGAGAACAACCCACGTTGCTAGTAGGGTGGCATGTTTTTTCTGCTTCGAGCTTGATTTCTTTGAAAAGAAGGTTGAAACCAGACCGATCAGTCCGATTAGGCAGGCAATATTGATGACCCAATAAAACCAGCTTGGCCCAAAAAGGGTGCCATTGCCGGGGAATAACCAAAATGTTTTAAGCAGGAGTTGAGACTCACTGAGCGTTTCGGCCGCAGTCAGCGCAACATCTCTATATGTTCCCTCATGGGCAATGCTAAGCGCTTCAAGACCCAAAGGATCCCCATACAGCGTTTGATTGCGCCAGAACCACCAGCCGGTTGCTGTTAAAAATCCAGTTGTTACGAGCAGGCCGTCTTTGACAATGGCCCACAGACGCTCTTTTTGACTTAGGCGCATCAACAACACAACCGCGATCACCCCGCCGAACGCAATCGCACTAATCTTTGATAAAACGGCTAAACCAATGACTAGACCAATAAGTAGCGGCCGATTGGCCGAATGCTGACGGTTCTCTGCATGCCAGCGCGTCACCAGTAAGAGGGCCAAGCTACAAAATGCGATGATTAGGTTGTCATTGTTAATAGACCCACTAATCGCCAAAAACTGAGGGTTGAGTGCAACAAATCCGGCCGATAGAAGGCTTAATTCCTGTTTATGCTTGTGTCCATCAAAGACCGTGAGGGCTGTGGCCCACGTGCACCAAATCGTGACACATCCCAACAATAATGAAATGAAGCGTGCCAGCACAACGGCACCAGTGACACCATACAGGCGGCCGGAAATCGGTTGAAGGTGGTACCAGATGCTGGTGCTATTTAAATGGAGGAAATGGGGATTTTGGCGTACAACTTCATCAAAATCAGAACGATCAAGCGGTGCGACAAAGGGGGCTAAGAGCGCATAGTAGAGGGGAGGTTGCCCAGCTTCATGGCCAACCGCTTCTTTGTCTTGGATGATGTGTGGAAGCGATCGGTTGTCGGCAATGAATTCAATGACGCGGAAATGGCTAATCTCGTCTGCTCCCTCAAAAATAGGGAGTGCGATTGTGTACCAGCTCCCTAAAACGAGAAATAAAGCAAGCAGTGCCCAGATAGCATTGGCAAATTTTGGCTGTTCGATCCGCATACGGCCGAAGTATATCAGGTATCGAAAATCAAATCGCTAACGCAGAGCTACTGAGCCTGCGCACTCAGTTCGGTTGTGAAATTGGTTGGGCGTATTTCGTCAGATGACCAAGAATTTAAGAGCATTCTGCGACTGTCGAATCCTCCAGTCTTTAGCGGCACTTTTACTAAATTGATTTGCTGAACTTGGAAACTATAGCTGTCTAATTCTAAAACATGCTCTTCGGCCAGCTTTGTATAGACGCTTTGAGCTTTATCGAGGTTGTTTTGACTCAGAGCCCGTGCTAGCTCATCGATTAGCAACTGGGCTGATCCTTGTTCGTCTACGCCAAACGTACTCCAGTGATCTGAAATAAGAATGGGATTTTGTAGAGGATTACCATCAATCGATGTGACTTTTAGCTCGTACCGCATGCTTGCAGATGATTGGGATTTAAAACTGAATCTGTTTAAGAAATTGCTTGCTGTTGCCGGAGAGAAAAAGTAAAAGACTTGAAATAAGAATAGGGTGGCAATTGAAAGTTGAAGGAGTTGGCGTTGATTTCTAGAAGACATGGTTACTCGCTGATGGCTAATTAAACAGGGCAAGATGTGAAGCTGATTGGTTGAGTTTAACTAGATAGGTGCGTACCGTTCAGGGTACTCATGTCATTGTAGGCAATATGTAGCTGAGAAAAGGGTCCCGATTTAGCCTCCGGTTTCAGTACCGGGGCGACTAATTTTATTTTGGCTAACGAGGAGCCGGCCTTTTTCGGTCGGCTCACCGTTAGACTACGCTTTTATCTTAGGTCTTCTACCCGCTTAATCTTGCCACCTTCGCTGCGAGGTGCAGTTCCTGGTGCGATTAGCGTGACCTTGGCACCAATCAGGAGCGATTCCCGCATCATTCTGGCTAGCTGTTCAGATAGTGCTTTTGCCCTTGGATCATTATGCAACCCGTCGATTCCATCTACAACGCGGAAAAACGTTTCAGTGACTTCTGGCTGAATTTCGATCCGATCTAAGCGATCCTCGCGGGTAACGATGAGTTTGTAGTGAGGGGAGAGCTCGTCTAACCCGATCATGGTTGCTTCGATCTGGCTTGGGAATACATTGACCCCCCGAATGATGAGCATGTCATCGGCCCTGCCCAAAACGCGGCTCATGCGTGAATGAGTCCGGCCGCAAATGCAAGCCTTTGTCGTAATTGAGCACAAGTCGCCGGTTCGATAGCGGATCATTGGAATGGCTTCTTTGGTTAGCGTGGTGATGATCAGCTCACCCACTTCACCTTCAGCCACTTGCTCACCTGACTCTGGGTCGATTATTTCGCACAAGAAATGATCATCCATCAAATGCATGCCATCTTTCGCTTCAACACATTCATTTGAAACACCAGGGCCCATAATCTCACTGAGGCCATAAATGTTGACCGCGTCCGCGTGTAAGCGCTCTTCAATTTCAGTTCGCATCTCATCGGTCCAAGGCTCAGCGCCTAATATAAATGAGCGCACCGGCAAATCGGCCGGGTTAATTCCTGCATTGTTTAGAGCGTCGGCTAAAGTGAGTGCGTACGATGGTGTACACGCCATTACATCCGTCTGGAAGTCTTGGAGAAGAAGCATTTGCCGAGCCGTATTTCCACCCGAAACGGGAATCGTATTAAGCCCCATCAATTCAGCCCCATAATGCATACCTAAACCACCGGTGAACAGCCCGTAACCATAGGCATTTTGGAAGGTATCACCCGGCTTGGCGCCACTCAAACCAAAGCAACGTGCGACCAATTCAGCCCAAACTGCGATGTCGTTGCGTGTGTAACCCACAACGGTTGGCTTGCCCGTTGTGCCAGATGAAGCATGGGTGCGAATGACCTCGTTCATGGGAACGGCAAATAGTTTGAAGGGATAATTTTCGCGCAGCTGTTTTTTATTTGTGAACGGCAGTTTGGTCACATCGCTGATGTCTTTGATGTCGGCTGGATTTACTCCAGCGTCATCAAATGCCTCTTTGTAAAAAGGGACCCGCTCATAAACATAAGCGGCAAGTTTTGCCAGCCGCTCGCTTTGTAGCAACTCAATATCGCCACGACTCATCGTCTCAATTTTTTCGTTCCAAATCATTTTTTAGCTGTTGACTATTAGCTATGGGCTAAAAGCTCTGTTAATCGCATCGGCTAACATCGGCACATTAACCTGCTCGATGGGATGCTTTGTGTTGGGAAAAACTTGCAGGGCGCCATTGGGTAATGTGCGCGCGGCTTGCATGCTCTCTTCAATTGTGGAGAGATTATCACGATCTCCGATGCTGATGATAACCGGCTGTTGAGTTTCGGCCAGCTGGTCGAAGCTGGGCGGGTTTTCACCAAAATCACTCATCATTTCACGGCTTTGCGCCATGTTTTCTTGCCAATCGACGGCCGTATGCCGATTTTTAAGTAGCTGAGCGAATTTCGGCACTTTCTCTAGGATCTTCTCCGGATTGAGATTTTTGTGTTCTTTGATCGCGATTTCTGGTGTCCAAACGAACTTTGTCCCCATGGTGAAGACCCGGCCGATTTTGACCGGATGGCTATGAGCCATTCCCAGTCCAACCAGACCGCCTAAGCTGTGGCCGAACAAATTGGCCTGCTCTATTCCATTCGTCTCCATGTATTCAACGATGTTTTCGATGAGAAATGGGACACGAAACGGCCGACCACGGTGGGGCTGATCGCCATGGCCTTCGAACGTGAGGGTGTGTGGCTCGCAACCCAGCCTGCGTAGTTCAGCCGCAAGCGGTTCAAGCTGTTCTTTGGCGCCAATTGCACCATGGAGAAGGATAATGGGGAGCATGAATAAGGTGATTGTTTGAGCTGAGTTCTATTTTCTAACCTTCTGTAGCGATCATTGTTGTCAAAATATCGCTCGCAAAACGAGCTGCATCTTTGCCTGTAGCACCCATTTCAGGGCTACTAAGGGCGGCATTGAAAGTGTCTTTGTCTGGGAAAATCATCTCTGCCATTAAGTAGCAATCATGTGCGCCTGCTAGTTTCTTCTTGAAACGGGTAATGCGAACAGATTCGAGACCAGGAATCGCATCGACTAACTTCACATGGTTGGCATATTCAGCTTCGAATGCTTCGATATCGGCTGGGGTTGAGTATAAGGCAACTAATTTCATGGGGGAAACTCCTTTTTGGATTCGGTTTAAATTTGGACGGGTTTAGAAAAGTGTTTTCTTTTGGCTAGTTGGGTACTTCGGCCGCTTTTTCTTTCGTAAGCCGTCAGTCGCAACCGCCATGTCTGGGCCGAAAAAACCCAACATTTCAAGCGCAAGTGAGTGATCAAAAATCGGGCTGGCTTGGAGAAGCCATTGGTTCAACGCCCGTTTGGTAAATTTAATCGCATGGCGCGGTCCTGTGGCTAAGTCTGTTGCCACCGCCATCGCTTTCTCATGCAGGTCTGCATCTGGGACACAGAGGCTGACTAATCCGATACGCTCAGCTTCTGTGCCGCTGACAAAGCCACTTGTCATCAAATAGTATTTCGCTTTTGCCATCCCGACGAGCAGGGGCCAAATAATGGCAGCGTGATCTCCGGCCGCAACACCCATGCGTACGTGACCGTCAGCCAAGCGTGCATTTTCGGCCGCGATTGAAATGTCTGCTAACAGGGCGACAACCAAACCTGCTCCGACGGCGGGACCGTTGATGGCTGAAATAATCGGTGTATCACAGTTGATTTGGTTATAAACAAGGTCTCGGGCTTCGTTGAGCGTGTGGATGATTTCATCATAATCGCCTGCCATTGAGTCAACCCAGTTTAGGTCACCCCCGGCCGAAAAGCCTTTACCTGCTCCGGTGATCACAGCGACGTTAACATCTGGATCCGCATCGATGGTGTCCCATAGTGCGCAGAATTCAGTGTGCATACGCCGATTAGCCGCGTTGAGTACTTCAGGCCGATTCAGAGTGACCCACAGAATGTTTGGATCTCGTTTTTCAAATAAGATGTGTTGGTAGTCAGAATATTTCATATGGTAGCGGTATTTGCGGGGCAACGGAGCTGCGAGGGACAATCTTTGTTACCCAGCTATTTTTATCTTCCTTTGAATACAGGCGAGCGCTTTTCATTGAAGGCGGTCACCCCTTCGGTGTAATCTTCAGAGTGCCCGGCAATTTCTTGCAGATGGGTCTCGTAATCGATTTGTTCATCAAACGTAACGCCTAGCGATTTGTTTAGTGCTCGTTTGCTCATCCCGATCCCTAATGTTGGAGATGCTGCTAGCTTCTGAGCCAGGGCGCGAGCTTCATCTAAAAATGTTTCATGGGGGAAGACTTTGTTAACCAGTCCGGCTTTGGCCGCCTGCGTCCCATCCAGCCGATCGTTTGTAAACAGCATTTCGGCCGCTTTTGCCGGACCGATGAGACGGGGTAGCCAATAGCTAACGCCGGTATCTGGGGCTAAGCCTATGCCGATAAAGGCGGTTAGAAACTTCGCTTTCTCGCTCGCATACCGAATGTCACATGCTAAGGCTAAGCCTAAGCCAGCCCCTGCACAGGCGCCATTAATCGCTCCGATCACAGGTTTTTCGAGTGTCCGCATCGCTTGGGCCATCGGGTTGTAACTTTCGTTCAGATGTTTTCTGAACGAAAAGTCGTCACCACGATTTTCAATCTCGCTTAAATCTTGCCCTGCACAGAAGCCACGGCCTGCTCCAGTTAACAGAATCGCGCGCATCTCTGAATCACGCTTAACCATTTTGACGACTTGGATAATCTCTTTGGCAGTTGCGGTGTTGAGAGCGTTGAATTTGTCAGGATTGTTAAGTGTAATCTCAACAACGCCTGCCTCAACTTCGACTAAAATATTTTCATAGTTCATATTATTTACCTCTCTCCATTGACGACTTTGTCAATAAAAGGATCAACCATTGGGGTGAGTAGATTTCGATAACGTGTAAATGTTTGACGGCCAAGGGTGCCTGGCCAATCTTCCGGCAACATTTTTAGAGGCAGATTGGGATCTTTTTGCAAGATGGGAAAAAGCTGGACAGTTAGCATGAAATGACTTTGGAAAGCTTCTTCTGCCCCCGACTTATTGATCTTTTTGGGGTTTGTTAAATTTTGCGCATAGGTATTGTTGAAGCAGCGGTATTCATCAGCTAGAGCGGGCAGATCCCAACATTGCTCAACGAGCTGTTGGGTTGAAAGGGGCCCCCAGTAGTCGCCAGAAAAAATATTGACATGGTCTTGCACATCAAGCGATTTCAAGATTGCGATTAGCTCTGAGCGGCGGTTGTTTGGCGATATCCAGAGCCCTGGACCTAAAGAGCCGTATCCTAACCATGTCAGCTGCTTGCGCAGGTCATTGCGCCGCTTACGCTTTTCTTCCGGGAGTGAGTAGGCGACCATGTGCCATGTTTTGTCCCATTTTTCGGCCGGTATTTCGTTGATGCGAAGGTCACCACCTTGCAGGATTGTTTCCCCTTTTTCAGTGACAGAAAATTTGCTGTGCCGACCTTCTTTCTCTACTGTAAACCAGCCTTCGCGCACCATGCGATTGATAGTTGACCGGCCGGTATGTTCACCAATGCCCAGCAAATCAAGCAAATAGAGTAGGTCAGCCATCCAGATCGAACCACCTCTGTGCCGAATATAGTCTCCAAACAAGACAAGCATAAAGAATTTTGAATTTTTCTTATTTGTGGTGGCTTGAAATGACGGGGTTGTTTGAATCATTAATTTGTGATGCAAAAAAGAAACGAACGACGCAGAATTGCATCGGGAGGATTTTACGGCAATTCAAATTGGTGTCAAACCTGTCCCTTCCCTTTACAGCTGAGCGTGTGATTCTTAGTATAAAAAATGATTTATTAGTCAAATGGAATAATAAGTGATATAGAAAGTTGCATGTGCGCTAAACTTCTTGTAGTCAGTTTGATGTTTTCATGGTTTCATTGATAAAATTCATGTATGAGAATAATCGTAATTGGGGCAGGATTTTCCGGCATAGCGGCTGGACGCACGTTGGCTGACGCAGGTCATGAGGTTGTTGTTTTAGAGGGGCGTGATCGAATTGGCGGCCGAACCCATACCGACTCAACGCTAGGGCCAGACATCGATCTAGGTGGCTCTTGGATTCATGGGCCGCACGGGAACCCCCTGGTTCCTCTTGCGAAAGAGGCTGGGGCTACATGGAAATGGACCGACTTCAAAAACGTGTTGGGTGATAGCGTTATGGCTTTTGACGCTGATGGTACTCAATTAGATGCGGCCGATTACACACAAGGGATCAACAATTATGATGGGGCGCTTGCAATGCTCACTGGATCGATTTTAGGCGAAAAGCCAGATGACTCAGTCAAATCGATGGCTGATCTGTATGAGACCGGTCTGCTTGCTCAACCGGCCGTTGTGCCGCTTGGAACCGCAAAAGGGCATCACTACACATCTCAAATCCGATTTCAATATGAAAATGCAGCCAGTTTAGAAGACAGCGCTTTTAATGTGGGGAGTTATGTCAAACTGCCTGGTGGCGATAATTTGCTCTGTGGCGGCGGTTTTCGCAAGGTGATTACCCATCTAGCCCAAGGATTAGACATTCGCTATAGCACGGCCGTGCATGAAATTAAATACGGCGCTGACGAAGTTATCGTTGCTACAGATCAAGGTGAATACTCGGCCAACCGATGCATTGTCTCCGTTCCATTGGGTGTCTTGCAAGGTGGTAATATTATCTTTTCGCCCCCACTGCCTGAATCAAAAGCGGCCGCGATCGGCCGTATCGGCATGGGGAACTATGAAAAGATTGCACTAAAATTCCCAGAAACATTTTGGCCGACTGAACCCCATCGGCTGAACTATATTTCAGATCACGAGCCGCCGCTTTATAACGCTTGGCTTAACTTTGCTCACTTCACCGGTGACCCGATTTTGGTCTGTTATCATGGTGGGCCGATGGCGGAATACACCAACGGCATTGAAGACGAAGACTTAATTGCAGGGGCGGTTGAGGTGCTCAAAAAAATGTTTGGTCCCAACGTACCTGACCCTATTTCTTATGTCCGCACTCGTTGGTCGGCCGATGAGTTTTCCCAAGGAAGTTATTCATTCACGAAAGTTGGCCAACACGAAGGGGATCGGGATGAACTTGCCAAACCTATTGCCGGCCGATTGTATTTTGCGGGTGAAGCGACTCACGCTAATTTCTATGGCACGGTGCATGGAGCATATGAGTCGGGGGTACGTGCTGCACGAGAAATTTTAGCCTAGCATTGAATGATTTAGCCGGGCATTTTTAATGAGTGCCTGCCCCATCTGTTTTATGATATCAATAGCGTTCTGGAGCTAAGCGATTGGCGATTAAGCCGGTCGCTTTTTCGATATCGATTTCCTGCACCAGAACCCCTTCTTTTCCATATGGCAAATGGGCCTGACAGCGGCCGTTTGGATCGATGAGACTTGTCGCTGCTTCTTGATACCGGAGAGCATAGTTGACGCTGGCAAAGTAAATTGTATTTTCGATGCTGCGGCACATCATCGCTTTTTCGTAGTATGGCGCATCAGGTTGCCCCCAATTGGTTAGTTCGACCCCTGTATCATCACTCCCTGCATGCATCGGATGAAACACAATCTTTGCGCCACGTACAGCCGCCCAGCGAACCGTTTCTGGGTAGCGCCACCCCTCATGGCAAATCGCTATGCCAAACTTGACCCCGCTTACCTCGAAAATTTGACGACCTTTCCCCGGCACATAATTGGGGTCTTCTGATGGGTCGAGCTGCGTTTTAGCTTGATGCCCTAATAATTTCCCCTCGGCATCGATAACGAACGCAGCGATTTGCCGGCCGTTTTCGGCCACATTTTCTATACCTAAAATAACGGCTATTGTATGTGACTTGGCCATCTTTGTGACTGCTGCAAGAACGTTGTCCTGCTGGGCTTTATCAAATGGCAAAACATCAATGCCAACCCCGTGCAAACCTGGTAGGTAGGCTTCTGGGAAGCAGATGATTTCAGCACCGGCCGCAGATGCTCTGGCTAAGCAGGTTTCAATTTTTTGCAAACCATCTTTTATAGATGTGGCGACTTTTGGTGAAGCGAGTGCAATTTTCATTTTTGTCCTCTGTGATGTTGCCTTTTTTGGCGTTTTTCTCTTTTATCAGAACAGGCTACCATCTATATTATGACACGCACTCGAACTGAATTCCCACACCAAATTGAAGAAATCGAACACTTTTGGATCACATTACCGGACGGAATTCGTCTGTCAGCTCGCATGTGGCGGCCAAAAGATGCTTTGTCTAACCCTGTGCCCGCTATTCTTGAATATATTCCTTATCGTAAGAACGATGGGACCGCTTATCGCGATGCACTGCGATTGCCTTACTTAGCTGGACATGGATATGCGGTTGTGCGGGTGGATGTGCGTGGTTGTGGTGAATCAGATGGATTCATTACTGATGAGTACACGGCTCAGGAACTACAGGATGGGTGTGACGTAATTGCGTGGATCGCTGCCCAGGAGTGGTGTTCAGGTAGCATAGGAATGACGGGTAAATCATGGGGCGGGTTTAACTGCTTACAAATTGCAGCAATGCGGCCGCCTGCACTTAAGGCGGTCCTTGCCGTTGCGTTTACCGATAATCGCTATACCGATGACGTTCATTATTTAGGAGGCTGTGTTTCTGCTAGCGAAATGCTTTCGTGGTCATCGATCATGCTTGCTGACTTACCTGTCCCGCCAGACCCACGCCTCGTTGGGGATGAATGGCGTGAAAAATGGATGGCCCGGCTTGAACAACAAGCCCCATGGGTTGAGCGCTGGCTTGAGCATCAAACGTTTGATGATTATTGGCAGCACGGTTCGATCAGTGTTGATTATGATGCCATTGAAATTCCAGTCTACGCAGTATGTGGATTGTCAGATGGGTACCCCAATTCTGTCTTGCGTTTGCTCGAGAACCTTAAAGCACCCAGTAAGGGGTTGCTAGGCCCTTGGGGGCACGTTTACCCTGCACAAGGGTATCCGGCCCCTGCAATTGGTTTTTTGCAGGAGAGCGTACGTTGGTGGGACCGTTGGCTAAAGGGAATCAAGAACGGGATTGAGGATGAGCCTGTTTTGACTACTTGGATGCTTGATTCTGTCGAGCCGGGGGAAAACTTTGATGAGCGGCCGGGCCGCTGGGTAACTGATCAGAGCTGGCCATCTACGGCCGTAGACTATGTTGACTACGCTGTTTTTAAAGATCCACCTCGCAGCCAGCTTGCCAAGCAAGAAGATTTTTGGTCTGGCTATATTTCAACTCCTCAAACATTAGGGGCCGAAGGTGGTCAATGGTGGGGATATGGTAAAAAGGGACAGCTTCCGGCCGATCAAAGGCTGGCTGATACACAGGCACTTTCCTTTACAAGTGACCCTCTAGAACAGCCTCTCGGTATTCTTGGTTTTCCAGAGGTAACACTTAAGCTCGAGTCAAATAAACCGGCCGGGCTTGTTGCTCTGCGTTTGTGTGACGTGCACCCAAATGGGACCTCTTCGCTTATTAGCTATGGGGTTTTGAACTTAACCCACCGCAACGGTCATGAGCACCCAGAATCACTGATGCCAGGCGAGCGTTTTGAAGTCAAACTAAAGCTCAATGTCGCGGCCTATAGCATGCCGGTTGGCCATCGAATGCGTCTGTCTATTTCGAATAGTTATTGGCCGCTTGTCTGGCCATCCCCTGAAAAAGGGCTGCTTAAAATTTATCGATATGACTGTAATTTGCGTTTGCCTTTACGCACACCGCAAGACTCCGATTTAGACTGGCTGGCAGATGATCCCTTTGAGCCGGCCGAGCTTGCAACACCAATCCCGCATGAGATGCTGCGTGAAGCTAAACATGGTCGAGAATGGGAGACAGATCTGTGGGGACGTAAATTCTACACTCGCACCGATGACGAAGGGCGGATTAAGTATTTACAACATGGTTTAGAAGTTGATGCAAGAAGTGAGGAGATCTATTCGATTTTGCCCGAAGATCCACTCTCTGCTCGGGTTGAAATCACACACGAAGAGGAGGTGCAAAGGAACGAGTGGAAAATTTCGATTCGTACAAAAAGTCGAATGTATTGCGACGCTAAATATTTTTATGTAGAAAATCGTCTACAAGTGTTTGAAAATGGCGACACGGCTTTTGACCGCCAGTGGGAAAAGAAAATTCCACGAAATTTTCTTTAGGCCCTTGGATCAAAGTTGAACTTCTTTTGACTCAAGGTTTTATTCGGTACAAACTGTCTAATTCTTACAGCTGATTGTGTTTGTGATTTGATTCTCTTTGAATTAAATTGGGCAATAGCAAGGTCTCTTTCACGCTTTTGAAATGAACTATTATCGTCATTTATTTCCCTAACAATTAAAGATGAAATATTATTGTTCAGGTTTGAACTGTATTATAAACCTATGCAAAGATTTGCAGCTATTTCCTTAAAAAGAATCAGGAAAATTTTATTTTCTTTGATTCTTTTTTTCGGATCCTTTGCTAGACTTTTTTAGCGGAAATTAGTCTAAATCATTCTACTAATTCCACGTGAAATTTTATCGTTTTCCTGTGTTAATTTTACATCCTCTTTAGTTGAATGAGTGTTTCAGCCATTTGCAATTGCAAACAAATTTAACTGAGTCTCTTTGCACCTCAAAAGATAAATTTGTTTGCTACATCTAGATTCCAAGAGTTGTTTTCTTTGGAGCTATTTACCGACAAAGCATGATTGTTCAAGAATTAAGAGCCTTATCGAACCTAAAATCTGATTTTAAAGAAAGGTCAGGTCGCCAATCGCAATTATTTGATTCGTTTTCAGCCATTGATCTATTGCTGTGTAAAACTGGGCCGGGACATAATACGGTGACCGCTTACGACACTGCTTGGGTAGCAAGACTCGGAAGACTCTTGCCGGCCGTGGCCGAACAAGCACAGCGATGGCTTCGAGTGAATCAGTTGTCAGATGGCGGATGGGGGATGGAGCGGCCGATCTATCATCATGATAGGGTTTTGTGCACTCTTTCGGCCGTCATCGCCTTGCATAAAAACAATGATAGTCAGGACAGCAGCCGAATTGCACTTGGTATTGCCAGCTTGAGCCATCATCTTGAGCGACTTAATGACGACTTGGCTGGTCCCACAGCAGGTTTTGAGCTGCTTCTACCCGCACTTGTTGAAGAGGCATTGGCCGCAGGTTTGACTCTGCAAATTGATGAATCGCTCCTGTATGAGATGCGGCAAGCTCGTCAGCACAAGTTGGCTTTAATGCCTTTAAGCGGAATTAGCCGGGAAGTGACAATGGCGTTTTCGGCCGAATTGGCGGGCGTAGATGGGATCGATATTCTTGATATTGAAAATTTACTTGAGCAAAATGGATCAGTTGCTTTAAGCCCCTCCGCAACAGCCTATTACTTGCTCAACATCAACCCGGATGATCAAAAGGCTCTAAATTATATTGAGGATGTTGCCCAAAGCGGCGCACCTAATTTTGCCCCTTTTGATGTTTATGAAAAGGCTTGGGTTTTGTGGAATTTGATTCAATGTGGGTACGGCTCCTATCCAGAAGTTGAACAAAGGATGACGCCTATTCTCAATTCATTATTTGCTAGTTGGGAGTCTGGTAAAGGGATCGGGTTTAGTCAATCTTTCTCGCCACGAGATGCAGACGATTCGGCCGTCGTTTTTGAGGTGCTTTCGTTTTTTGGTTATAAGCTGCCGCTTAAGGACCTTTTATACTACGAAGAAGCAGATCATTTCCGATGTTTTGACCTGGAGACACATCCATCAACAGGGGCCAATATTCATATGCTGGGTGCGTTGAGATGCGCGGGGTTAAGTAAATTCGATGAGCCGGTTGAAAAGATATTGAAGTTTTTGCGCGGCAGTCGCATTGATGGATGTCAGTGGGCCGATAAGTGGCACATTTCTCCATATTATATTACGTCTCATGCGATTATCGCTTTAGCTCATTTTGATTTTGAACTGGGTAACGATTCTGTCCATTGGATCATAGAGTCTCAGCAACCAGATGGGAGCTGGGGATTCCAGTTTTCGACAGCAGAAGAAACTGCCTATTGTTTGCAAGCATTGGTTAAATGGCGTGAGAAGGGATATTTTGTTCCATTGGGTACTATCCAGAACGGTTATCGCTGGCTTAAGCAACATTTGCATGACCCTATTCCGCCATTGTGGACAGCAAAATGTTTGTACAGCCCAACCTTGGTCGTTGAGGCTGCCATTTTAAGTACGCTTTTAATGGTGGAAGAAGCAGGATTAGAATCTACTGAATCAGCTGAAGAAAGATACCTTTTTCTCCGGTAACGAGATAGCATGAAGACCATTATGTCTTCATATGAATATCAACTCACTTTACCTAAAAAACGAATGGGGTCAGGAGCACTATTCTTTAATCAGCAGGGGGAAGTTTTGCTTGTGGAGCCAAGCTACAAACCGACATGGGAAATCCCTGGCGGTGTTGTTGAGGCACACGAATCACCAAAAAGCTGTTGTGAGCGCGAAATAGCTGAGGAACTTGGGCTTACTCTATCCGTCGGCCGTTTGCTCTGTGTCGACTATAACGGGACGACTGAGACTCGTTTGGAATCCCTTATGTTCATTTTTGACGGAGGAGTTTTATCGCAAGAGCTAATCGAATCTATCCAGATTCAGGCTGATGAATTGGTAAGTTTTCAGTTCTTTGGCAAAGAGGATTTACCACCAAACCTATCTGATTCATTGAAAGAAAGGATCCTTGCTTCTTGGGCAAATCGCCTGCAGGACGAGAATTTAGGCAGTACGTATCTTGAAGAAGGAAAGATGTGATGCTGACTTGTCCTTGACGCAAGAACGGATGTTCTTTAGAATGTCTGCATGAGCTATAAAAATACGTTTATTGAAATTTCTCCAGATTCGGCCGCTACTAAGTCCTTGGCTCCAACATCTACCCGCACCAAAAAGCCTGCACATATAATTCAATATGAACTGCTAACTCAAAATCCATACACCTTTAATCATGAGGAATTGGTTTTTGAGGTTTATGTGCGCCACAAAGAGATTCCAGAGGCTGAACTGGCCGACTATCACGATAAAATTTGGCACGAGCTTCATAGCAAAGGGCATCCCTGCATGCGAGCCTCAACATTGACAAAGAAGTTTGGTTGGGGATCTCACTACAACTCTGAGGGAAAGATAGCGCTTTATGGTATGGATTCAAGTGAATATGCAAACTTTGTTGAAGACGAAGAGACAAAAAACTTGTTGGGAATGAGGAGTAAGCGTTAGCTCCTGGCCAAGCTTGAAAACTTATATGAATAATGTTGAACTGTTTGCTGAAGAAGAGCTCCGTCGAATTTTTGATGAGGCGTCACAGGTTTGGTACTTTTCTGTTGCTGATGTAATCCGCATGCTGACTGGGAGTACTGATCCTAAAACGGTTTGGCGCCAGCTAAAACGAGATGATATAAAACTGGGAAGCTTGACACGTGGATTCCGGCTTCCTGGTCGAAATGATGACAGTTCTAAAAAACCAGCAAGCCGAATTGAAGATTGTGCGACTGCCGAAAGCATGTTCCGCATTATGCAATCCGCATCGGGCGAGAATGCTGCGGTTGAACAGTTTAAGATTTGGCTAGTAAAGTTAGCCAAGCAGCGTATTGAGGAAGTGCAAGATCCTGGCAAAGCGATAGATCGAGCTCGACAAATCTACCGTGATAAGGGGTATCCGGAAGATTGGATTGATGTGCGTTTAAAGTCAATTATTGTGCGAGAAGAACTTACGGATGAGTGGTCTACCCGTGGGGTCAAAATCGGCCGTGATTATGCCATCTTAACTTCGATTATTTCGCGTGAAACATTTGGAATTACAACTCGTCAACACAAAGATCTAAAAGGGCTAAAACGTCAGCCGCTACGTGACCATATGAGTCAGATTGAATTGGTTTTGACCATGTTGGGCGAAGTCACTACGACTGAGATTGTGCGTGTGGATGACTCACAGGGGTTTGAACAAAATAAGGGAGCGGCTAAGCGAGGGGGTAAAGTGGCTGGCAGTGCACGTAAACAAATTGAGGGGGAGACAGGGGAGAAAATTGTAACGACTGATAATTTCTTACCGAAACCCAAAAGGTCTACTGAGCTTCCTAAAACAGTTGATGATATTCCATTTTAGAAATGAGTAACTTATAAAATCAGCGGTGTGTTTTCGTTGACTGATTCTATAAATTGAGCGATGCGATCGTACTTTCCACTGCGATAAAGTTTGCGATTGCAGTCAACATGATCGATGCACACATATCGGCCGACAGATTTGTAATTTCGATAAGGTGGAAGCTTGGAAGTGGGAATTCGTGCTGTAATCGAGGCGGTTTCATGCAGCTTATGTTGCCCATGGCAAAAGTCACACAAGCCCATGCGGGGCACACTTCCGGTTGATCTAAGCGGGGAAAACGAAAGCTGGAGACCCATTAACTGATTATCGCGCTTAGTGACCAAGTACATTCTCTTTTCAATGGTCCAAGAGATATGAGTAAACGGCATGAAGCGACCTTGTTCAACCTCTTTCGGCAGAATTATCGGCCGATTTTTTCCCGTCTTAGTTTTCCATTTAAACAGCGATGCCATTTCCTCTGGTTTGACGACACCTAAAAATATAGCAAGAGGCTCTTCCGCTGCAGTTAAATTACGTTTGAACAGTTCTTCATTGGTGTTGCGCGCCAATAAATCAAGATCCGTTTTTTCAACTTTTGGCTGTGTAATCGAACGCCCAAAAATCAAAAAACTCTCGATAAGGCGAATGAGCAGAACGTTTTGAAAGTGGCTGCCGTAGATCTCTTGACCAGCAAGATAGGCTTCAAGCACAAGCTGAAATCGATTCAAAGTATCTTCTGTTAAATCACCAAATTTAAGAGCAAAAAGGATGCCTTCGTCTGTAAGCTGCAAGCCTGGAATGCGAATACGTTTCTTTTTGACGGTTAGCTTGATCTGCTCAAGAATTGTTTCTGCTTTCACCATAGTGTTTAGCTGGTTAATGTTTTCGCCATTTTATAGTAAGTTGGCTCATCAAATCCATCATGGGTACCTTCACCATAGATTTTGTACCCTTTGTCTTCGAAATATGCAATATTTTGTGCGAGAGTTTTGCGCACATTGCAGACGATCCGTTCGTATCCTTTTGACTTAGCCCACGATTCTACGTCTTCAAGGAGTTGGCTACCGATGTTGTTGCCTTGATAGCGAGGATTAACGGCTAATCGGCCGAAATAATAATCTTCTGGCGTTTCTTTACTCGGGTGACCAAGTAGGCAGCCCAAAACTCGTTTACGATGCAAAGCAACGACAAGTCGTTTTTCACCACGCGCAACAGCGGCCGACATGGAGCCAATTGAATCCTTGAAAATTCCTGGTTCTGGTTCAACAAATCGGCGTTGGCGGTCAAAGGCCATACGCATTAGCTCAAACGCCCGTGGGGCACTGGTCTCATCTGCTTCGTAAATCGATAAATTCATAGATAAAAAGAAATTGAAAGAAAGGGGCAATCACCAAAATACTTATTGGCCTTTGCCCCTTTCAATTTCAAATTTGATTAATTTAGCTCTGCGTCAATACGCTCAGTGAAAACGGCTAAATCTTGGTTTCCGCTGATAATACGATCATTTAGGAAAAATGCGGGGGTAGATGAGACACCTAGCGCACGTGCAGCTTGCTGGTTGAAGCTAACGTTAGCCATCTGGCGTTCATCTTCAACACAGGCTTCGAGAGCATCAGAATCGATGCCGTCGATGAAGCTTGCGGCACTTAAAAAGCCGTTAAGCGTGTGCTCACTGCCTGATTGTTGAAGAAGAAAGATGCGCTCATGAAATTTTAGAGCCAGCTCTGGGTCTTGCTCATTGACACATAGAACAGCGGCCGCTGATGGCTTGGTAATATCGCCTAATGCGAATGGCATAATCATCCAGCGAACTTGATCTGTTTCAACATAGTCGCCTAACAAAGTGGGTGCTTTGTCTCGGTTAAACGAGGCACAATGCGGACAACCGTAATCAACTACTTCGATCATCGTAACATCAGCTTCTGGGTTTCCGACCACGACACAGTTTTCTGGATTTTCGTCACAATAAAGGGTGGCGTTAGTAACCGTTTCTCCTAGAACAGGAGTCGGTGGTGCTGCGACTGTCGGGTTTAGGGTGCCAACAATCGCCAATGCGATCAGTGCAATGGCTGAAACGCCGATAATAGATCCGATAATGGTCCAATTCGGACCACCATTGGTGCTGCCAGTTGTTTCTTGTCGCGATGATTTGCGACGGGGTTTCATTTTTGTCATGTTTACCTCAAGGGTGATGTGATATTTATCAGTAAGATTGGAGCTATGCTATAGCCTGTTGGAATTCTATTCACAATAGGTGCTGATGCACAGATTACTTACCGACCAGTTAGAAACTATCCTCGCGCTGGTATGCGTATGCTATGGGGTAAACCCTTACTGAGTATGACTCAACGAGAATTGAGTGCGATATAGATCTGCATACAAGCCTGCTTCTTTAAGCAATGAATCATGGGTTCCTCGCTCAACAATGCGGCCGGAATCGATCACTAAGATCAAGTCAGCAGCTAAAATCGTTGAGAGCCTATGTGCGATAACAATGCTTGTTCGCCCGTCCATAACCCTTTCTAATGCATCTTGAATCAACGCTTCAGAGAGTGAATCGAGGCTGGATGTGGCTTCGTCTAAGACTAAGATTCGCGGGTTTTTGAGGATGACACGTGCAATTGCAATGCGTTGCCTCTCGCCGCCACTTAAGCGATAGCCCCGTTCGCCCACAACTGTGTCGTAGCCATCGGTTAAATCAGCGATGAAGTCATGAATGTTGGCAGCTTTGGCGGCCGCAATCATTTCTGAATCTGTCGCATCAGGATTAGCATAAAGCAAATTGGCCCGAACTGTGTCATAAAACAGATAAGTTTCTTGAGTAACCATACCGATGTTGCTCGCCAAAGAATTGAGCGTTACATCCCTGATATTGTGTCCGTCAATGCGTACGATACCGTCTGTTGGATCATACAAACGTGGGATCATGTAGGTGAGGGTCGTTTTTCCAGCACCGCTGGGGCCAACGAGAGCAACAAGCTGCCCCGGTTGAATATCGATATTTAAGCCGGTAAGCGCTGGGGCAGATTCTTTACGCTCCGTTTCAATTTCTTCACCATCTTTGGCTTTACCTCGCTTGACATTTCCTTGCCCGCCAAAAAAGCGGAAACGTTCGACCTCTTCAAGCCCCGGCTCTCCGGCTGCGTATGAAAAAGTAACATTTTCAAACTCGATATGACCTTCAGCCGATGGGAGTTCAACTGCATTTGGTTTTTCATCGATTTCAATCGGCAGATCTAGAACTTCAAACACTCGTTCAAAACTAACCATGCTGCGGGCAAACTCGACCGGAGCGTTTGTGAGGGCAGACAGCGGCCCGTAAAGCTGACCTAGGTAGGCGGCAAATGCGACGATGTCGCCCACGCTGAAGCTATCGGTATTGATGACAAGCCAACCACCCACCCAGTAGATGAGTGCAGTGCCTATGGCTGTGGCGATTCCCATCCCCATAAAGAACCAGCGGCTGATTACGGCCGACTGTACACCGATGTCGCGAACTTCACCGGCATGACCGCTGAAACGATCTCGTTCACGCCGCTCACGGCCGAAAAGCTTGACGAGTAAAGCCCCGCTGACATTAAGCGTTTCGTTCATGGTAGAGCTCATTTCGGCACTCACTTCCATCGAACGTCTGCGCAGGACCCTCAGTTGAGTCCCAATTCGCCGAGCCAAAACGATAAATCCTGGTAGAACAGCAAGGGCCAGCAGCGTCAATCTCCAATCGAGATAAAACATGATGCCTAGCGTGCCAAGAACTGACACGGCATTGCTAATCATTGTGACGAAGGTGCTCGTAATGGCACTTTGCGCGCCCACAACGTCTGAACTCATACGTGACATTAGTTCGCCGGTGCGAGTTTGGGTGAAAAAGCGCAATGACTGCCGCTGCATGTGATCATAAAGCGCACAACGCAGGTCAAAAATCACACCCTCACCGACTTCTGAACTGGTACGTCTCTGCACGACGCCGATCAGCCCATTCATGATTGGGATGGCGACGAGCGCCAACGCAAGCCAATTGAGTCGTGTTTGATCTTCGTTGACGAGAGCATTGTCAATCAAATCTCGAAAAATAAGCGGATTGAGTAGGGTTAGTCCGGTGATCAGTAAAATCGTAAATAGCAGGAGGCTAATTTTGCCAACGTACGGCCGGGCGAATTGCCAAGCACGTAGGAGTAGCTCCCGGCTGACGCCAGGCTTGTTTTTTGGATCGTGGGCTATGTATGAAAACCAGCCGCCACCATGAAATCCCATAAGTGAGTTAGTCGATAATTAGTATTCGGTTCGCTGTTGAAAGCACTGAATACTAATTACATGAGTCCTGGATACGCTCCGCCATCGACAAGAACCATCTCGCCGGTGACATAGCTTGCGGCCGATGAGCAGAGAAAGCAGGCCACCTTGCCAAATTCATCGGCCGTACCAATGCGTTTAAGCGGGACGTTTGCCCCTAGTTTTGCCGCTTCTTCATCAGGCGATGTGCCGCGTTCATCGGCCCATTGCGTCAGCAGATATTCGATGCGATCAGTGCGCGTGTAGCCGGGCAAAATCGAATTGGCTCGAACGCCGTGCGGCCCATATTCTTGCGCCAGTGTTTTTGTTAAACCGATCACGGCCGGGCGTATCACGTTGCTGAGCATGAGATTAGGAACCGGAAATTTAACCGACATGCTTGTGATTGTCAGTATTGACCCTGCATCACTTGCTTTTAGATGCTTTGCGGCCGCATGAACCAAACGTACCGCACTCATCACCGTTAGGTCAAAAGCGGTTTTCCATTGGCTTAGGGCTGTTGAATCAAATGTTCCGGCCGGTGGTCCACCTGCATTTGTGACTAAAATATCCAGCTGGCCAAACGCGTCTATGGTGCCGTCGACCAGAGTTTGGGCCGCAGATTCTTCCATGACGTCACAGGCGATTGAGCTAACTTCAGCATCGGCCCCATGTTTTTCTTTAAGCTTTGCAACGGCAATTGCTAAGTTGTCTTCGCTGCGGCCGCAAATCATGACTTTAGCCCCTTCATTGAGCAGTTGATCGGCTGTGGCGTAGCCAAGCCCTTTGCTGGCGGCGGTGACTAGGGCAACCTTATCTTTTAATCCAAGATCCATTTTTCCTCCAATAGAGCGAATAGCCTTAAGCCATTAACTCTCACTTTTCTCTACTCTATCTGCTTTCTCTTTATCGGACGATTAGAGGGAGGTAAAACTCTTGAAGATTAGCTTCCACCGTTATGCGGCTGACCATACCTTCTTCTAGATGTGGATCGCAGAAAAAGAAATAGGTTCCAGGCGTATCAAACGTGATTACCTTGGACCATTCATCTGTAGATGCAGGGTCGGCTGTAAAGCCATCGGGTACTGACGCTGTCGAAAATTCGGGATCAAACACGACATTGTGAAATCCACGGCCGCTGTTGGTGTAAGTGACGGTGTCACCTACGCTGATGGTTGCTGTTGATGGGGTGAAAAAGTCAGCCCCTTCAGCGGTGCCGATGATGACGCCGGTCGTTTGACTTGCATTCACTAAGCTGGGTATCCAGATTATGGCGATGGCGATGGCGATTGCGATTAATAGGGTACTCGCACTGATAACTGCGATGATGGGTGACCGATATAGCTTTAAATTCATCTGAACCTCCGGTATCTCGTACCGAAGGTATCAGTTTTAATGGTGCAGGCTGTTAAATAGCTCTCGAATTTCTGTAGAAATGTGCTGAGCGTTTATTGGCATGGCTCGATATTTTCAGGATCAGGAAAGTCGATCAAAATTGATTTTGGGTCAACCCGATTGTTGAATTGGGAGACCTCAACATCTTCATGAATAAGCCCTGCCCAAATCGGCTGTGGGTTGCGTTCACCGAAAGGCCCTACA
>JBGCDP010000284.1:0-31410 GCA_045105475.1 Anaerolineae bacterium | reverse complement strand
TGATGCTGTTTAATGACATGAGCCGCATTAGCAAACACCTCATCGGTTGCATCTTTATTTCCCGATTCCCAATGCCAAATCCGATTGGTTTTAGCTTCTTTATCGTCACGCACAATCGTGTTGTCTTTTAACGCTTCAAATGGGTCTACAACGACGTCGAGTGGTTCATAGTCCACATAGACTTTTTCAATGGCGTCGGCCGCGATGTAGCGCGAGGTCGCAATTACGGCGCAAACTTCCTGCGCGTAGTAAACAACTTTGTCGAGCGGTAACACCATTTGGGTGTCTGACATCAGGGTCGGCATCCAGGCAAGATTATGTGCTTCCATATCTTTACCCGTGATAACGGCCAAAACTCCTTCAGTTGCTAATGCTTCGCTCGCATCGATATTGAGGATTTTTGCATGGGCATACGGGCTACGCACAATGTCCATGTACAACATACCAGGCAGTTTGATGTCATCGACATAGTTGCCGCGCCCTTGAATAAAGCGGGGGTCTTCCTTACGCTTCATACGATGCCCCATCCCGCCAATTTCGGCCGGGGTGGTGATGCGTACATCATGTGTCGTCTCAACGTTGGCCGATTCATTTGGACCCATCGGGGTCACTTGTTTTTCAATACGGTCTTCTAAATGCCGATCCGCATTAGGATCATGATAAGTATCCATTACGCTGCCTCCGCTTCTTTGTTATTGATTTTGTCGGCCGCATATTCAATCGATTCAACGATTTTGTTGTAGCCGGTACAACGACATAAGTTGCCCGAAATACCCCAGCGAATTTCTTCTTCGGTTGGGTTGGGGTTTTTGCTAAGCAGATGATCCGCCTGCATGATCATGCCAGGCGTGCAATATCCGCATTGCAGACCGTGCATTTCCCAAAATCCTTCTTGTAAAGGATGGAGTTCTGCGCCGTTTGCCATCCCTTCGATTGTTTTAATGCTTTTCCCGTTGGCTTGAACCGCAAACATGGTGCAGCTTTTGACCGTTTTGCCATCAACTTGAATCGTACATGCGCCACAGCTTGTGGTGTCACAGCCGATGTGGGTGCCGGTTAAATTAAGATTTTCTCGAACCAAATGGACCAAGAGCAGGCGGCTTTCGACTGTTTCGGTGTAGTCGGTGCCGTTTACGTTTACTGTAATTTCGTGTTTAGACATCTTTTTTGAGCATGTCAGCACTTCAGCATTTCAGCTTTTTCGCCATGCCCTCGTCCTTTCGGAGTCGAACAGGGCTGATTGGCTGAACGCGAAGCGTGCTGAATTGCTATCCGGCCCTCTTCGCCGCTTTTTTCACTGCACGTTTTACCAAAATTCGGGTGAGGTCCCGTTTGTATTCAACCGTTCCACGAAGGTCGGCCGATGGGTCGCAGTCGGCCGCAGCCGCTTTGCCTGCCGCTTCTAGCACTTCGTCGGTCAATTCATTGCCGATGAGAGCTGCCTCTGCTCCAGGAGAACGCATTGGGACAGGGCTCACGTTGGTCAAACCCACACGTGCGCTGGCCACTTTGTTACCGTCCATGGTGAGTTGGACACCTACGGCAGAGATTGCGTAATCACCAACTTTTCGCTCGATTTTGACGTATGCACCGCCTGAACCTGCTACAGGTCTGGGGACACGGATCTCAGTCAGAATCTCATCATCTGACATCGAATTTTCAAATAAGCCGGTGAAAAAATCATCGATAGCGATCGCTCGTGTTCCGGCTGGACCCATCGCAATAATTTCTGCGCCATAAGCCAGCATGACAGCCGGATGATCGTTTGCCGGGTCGGAGTGAGCTAAGTTGCCACCGATGGTGGCTTTGTTCCGAACAACCGGATCAGCAATCACAAAGGCTGCATCAGACAGCATGTCATAGCTGCTTTTAACGATGTCAGAATCTTCAAGATCTGTTTCTGTCGTCATGGCACCAATCGCCAAATGTCCATTGTCTTCCCGGATGTAGCTCATCCCATCGATACCATTGATATCGATAAGGGTTTCCGGGGCTGCCAAGCGGAAGCGCATGGCGGGGATGAGGCTTTGTCCACCTGCCAGAATCTTGGCGTCATCGCCGTGTTCTGTCAGGAGAGCAATCGCTTCATCCAATGAGGTGGGAGCGTGATATTCGAACTCACCAGGAATCATGGGAATCTCCTTTAAATGATTGTTGATTTGCGATTTTGAATCGACGATGTTTCGCCAAGCCAGAATCGTAAAACCTATCAGCTTATTGATCGTTACCTTAAAATGGGTAACTTTAAGAGAGGGTGCGGGGTTACCGACCCATTTTTAGAAAAACTAAATTTCAGTAGCTAATGATTGGATTTCAAGTAGACGTGTTTTGGTGTGGCAACCAAGTGTCACTCCAAAATCTGAAATCGTAAATCCTAGGTTGCTATCTTAGTACGAAAAACAAAATGATCACCACGAGGGCTACAACGCCGCCGATGATGTATGGGGTGAGGTTGAGTTCGCTGGCAACCTGGGAGGCTACTTTCGATGCCAATTCTGCCTGTGTAGGAGCAACGTATTCTTCAACTTCTTCTTTAACTTTTTCTTCGATTTCTTCGGCTGAAGCGCCGGCCGCTGCCGCTTCTTCGACAACAGCGTGTTTAGCCGCTTCGATTTTTAGATAAGCGTTTAATGCTTCTAAACTTTGGCCAATGATCGCTTTTGATGACGTATCGATGAGGCGTTGGCCGACGGAGGCGATTTTTCCACCGACTTTTGCATCGCCCGTGTACAGCATGTGGGTCTTTGCACCGTCTTCGGTATCGGTTAATTTAATTCCGCCAGTCGCTTTTACAAAGCCAGGTGCACCTTTTCCATCAACCTGCATGTTGTAGCTTTCAAGCTCAACTTTGTCGGTGATTTGAATATGCCCTTTAAATTTCCCTTGAACGGGGCCAACTTTGATTTTTAGAGCACCTTCATATTCATCTTCACCTACGGTGTTGAGGCCATCTGAGCCTGGTAGAACGGTTGCGAGAACTTCGGGATCTTGGAGTGCGTCCCAAACTAAAGCCCGTGGGGCATCAAATGTGTATTCGCCATCAATTTTCATTTCTTTTTCTCCTAAAGCGTGCGAAGCTAAGCCAGCCTTATTTCAATTTTTCTAGATGAGTAGCTAGCTCATTTAAACTTTGCAAATTATGTATCGGTAAAAAGTCATCGATATAGGGTAGGGCGGCCGACATGCCGTCTACCTTGGCTTCATAAGAAGCCCGGCCGCTGAGCGGGTTTAACCAGACCAGCCGATGACACCGATGCTGTAAGTATCGCATCTCTTTGATCAATTGCGAACTGTCACCACGTTCCCAGCCGTCGCTTACAACGATGGCGATGGCTCCACGGCGCAGCACCCTGCGTGACCATTCTCGATTGAAAGTAGCAAAGCTTTCGCCGATGCGCGTACCGCCACTCCAGTCAATAATTTCGCGAGATGCTTGATCAACTGCGCGATCGATATTTTTTAATTTTAAGTCGCCCGTAATCCGTGTTAAACGTGTGCCAAACACAAAACTTTCGACCTGATTCATGCTTTGCGACACGCTATAGAAAAACTGTAGCACGAGCCTTGAATATTTTTCCATCGAGCCAGATATGTCAGCGAGCAAGACAATCGGCCGTTCTTTGATTTTACGCTTGCTAAATGTCAATTCAGCCGGGACACCGCCATATTTTGCCGCCGAACGCATTCCTTTGCGTAAGTTGAGCATATCGCCTTGTTGAGATGGTACCCGGCGGCGAGTGACTCGTTTGCTAATCTGCCACTTCATTTGTTGGATCAGTTTTTTCACGGTGTCCAACTCTTCGGCCGTCATCGCAGCGAACTCTTTTTGCTGGATCATCTCTGCGTCAGAATAGGTTTCCGCTTTATCGACCATTTCGATCTCGCGATCCGTTTTACCAATTGCGCGCGCCATTAGCATGGCCGCATACTGATGCTGGGGCGGCCGTTTGTGGCGTG
Source organism: Anaerolineae bacterium (assembly GCA_045105475.1). Taxonomy (GTDB): domain Bacteria; phylum Chloroflexota; class Anaerolineae; order Promineifilales; family Promineifilaceae; genus WTJY01. The sequence goes on along the minus strand of JBGCDP010000284.1, from coordinate 27,453 downwards.
GGGCCAACGGTGTTTTTTGCACACCGTTTTTGCGTGGATCGACATGCCTACGCCAAAAAAAGTTAAAGATCGTGTCAAACAAACGCATCTGTTCACGTCGGTTAACCAGCAACGAGCGGGCCGCGTAGTAAACCTGGTTGCGACTTCTGATGTCGATGAGCAGCAGTGCATCTAGAAAATCAGTCGTCTGTGTTGGTGTTACATTCAGCCCGGCCGCATGGAGCGAGCGGGTGAACAAAAGAACGTTTTTAAAGAGCTTCGACTCGCTATGCATGATCGAGTCTTTCTAGGATCGTCACAATCCCAGGGCCACTTAGCTTATCAACATCGTCTTGGTATTTCAGAATGATACCCAACGTCGCCTGAATCATTTGAGGCGTAATTTCATGGGCATTCAAATGCCCTAATGCCTCTGCCCAATCAAGCGTTTCAGCCACACCGGGAAGCTTGTAAAATTCTTCTTTACGTACTTCTTGGATGAAATCAACGACTCTGCTAGCAAGCTGGGTCGTAATACCCGGCCGTTTGGTGATGACGATGTCTATTTCTTTGGCCCGAGATGGGTAGTCGATCCAGTGATAGATGCAGCGGCGTTTAAGCGCGTCATGGATTTCACGCGTGCGGTTTGAGGTGATAATCACAATCGGCCGATGTTCCGCTTTGATCGTCCCAATTTCAGGGATCGTGATTTGAAAATCAGATAGTAGCTCTAGTAAGAAACTCTCAAACTCTTCGTCAGAGCGATCAAGCTCGTCGATGAGTAGGACAGGAGCTTTACTCCGATTTGGATCGATGGCGTTGAGCAACGGTCGTTTGAGTAAAAAGGCATCGGTAAAAATATCATCAGTACCGGATGATCCATTTTTTGACTGCATTTCTAGAAGTTGTTTGGGGTAGTTCCACTCGTAAAGGGCTTGATTGGTATCTAAGCCTTCGTAGCATTGTAGGCGAATGAGGTCAGTTTCAAAAAGCTGGGCTAATACCTTTGCGATTTCAGTTTTTCCGACTCCTGGCTCCCCTTCAAGAAACAGTGGCTTCCCCATTTTGAGTGATAAAAAGAGGGCGGTGGCTAAACCTTCGTCGGATATATAGTCTAATTCAGAAAGTCGTTCAATCGTTTCTTCTACAGAGTTAAACATTCAGAGCCTTGTTGTTTTGCAAAGGTATTGTACAGGTATTACGAAGGCGAATATAGCTCATTTTGAAAAATAGACAAGAAAGTTGGCCTTTAAATTGGTTAAATTGCACTAATTTGCATAAGGCTGGACAGAATGTGGACTAAATGGGCCACCGATGGCCCAAAAGGGCCAGGTCGCTGAATTTTGATGGGATGATGAAAGTGATTGGCAAAATCGCTTTCATCATTCCATGTACATTTATGCAAAGCTAAGCTCAAACTTTGCCTCTGTTGTACGGCTGTGAAGCCAAACGACCAGTGCCGTTTGCAGAAAAACAATAACGGGCGGAATAGCATTGCCTAAATTTCCTTCCAAGAAGATGTGGCAAAATGTAGCTCCGATGGTGAGGATTAGTAACAGCACTGCACCGTTGTAGACAGATTTTCTGTTAATGAAGCCGTAAGCGAGTAAAAGTACCGCCGCAACTTCTACCAATCCCACTAAGACCCGAACGGTGGGCGGGAAACCAAATGCGCTGAATGTGGAAACCATTTCAGCCGTACCGATTATTTTTGAGATGCCGAAGAAGCTGAATTGTCCGATGAGCATGACCTGTAAGATTGTTTTTGCGATTTTCATTTTGTTCTCCTTAATTTAAGTTGTTTTAGAAGAAAACGCGCCGTTGCGATTTCTACTAAAACAACGAATAGGAAATGTGAAAATCGACACTCTTACTAAGATTGGCTAGATGACTCCCTGCCTGACCGCTTCTGCCACCGCCTGTACTCTGGATTGAACCTGCATCTTTTCAAGAATTTTTCGAGTCTTTCTTTTTAACGTCGTAGGGCTGATGAACAAAGATTCTGAAATATCGGTGTTGCCAGCTCCGGCCGCGAGCATCTTAAGGATCGCTATTTCTTCAGCTTCAAGATCTGTTGTCGGCCGATGGTCAGCTGATTCGCCTGTCATATGGCTAAGCACGACATCCATTACCCCAGAACTTAAAACCCGATCTCCCCTATAGGCGGCCTGAATAGAATGGACCAGCGAATCATCTGTTGAATTTTTGAGGATGTATCCCTGTGCGCCCGCCTTAAGCGCTTCGGTCACATACTCTTCATCGTCAAAAGAGGTGAGTACAAGCACTTTGACAGTTGGATCGATCGCTTTAATTTCAGGCAATAGCTCAAGTCCTAATCGATCTGGCAGGCGGATATCGAGTAAAACAACGTCAGGCTGGAGTTTCTTGAGCTGGTGCAACCCTTCGGCCGCATCGTTCGCTTCGCCAACGACTTCGACCTCATCATAATTTGATATGAGACTGCGAATCCCTTTCCGTACAACAGGATGATCATCAATCATTAGGACACGGAGCGCTTTACTTTCCATCAATACCCCCTACTGTCGAATATGATTGGATCGCTTGAATAGGGACAATGATTTCAATCCGCGTCCCCTGGCTTAGCGTTGATGTAATTGAAAGATGCCCGCCTAAACTTTCAGCCCGCTCTTCCATGCCTAATAAGCCCAAACCATCTTGATAATGGGCTTGGATCGCTTTGAGATCAAACCCTTTGCCATCGTCAGCAATCACCACTTTTAAGGTTGATGGGGAAAAAGCCAGCAAGACTGTGGCATTCGTAGCGGCCGCATGGACGCTGCAATTCTGGAGCGCTTCCTGCACAATCCTGTAAATATTCACTTCGGCCGTGGGGTCGATGCGCACGACGTCTCCCAACACATTCACCATGCACGGAATGCCAGTGTACTGCTCATATTGTTTCCCATAGCGGCGTAACGTTGGCACTAAGCCAAGGGTGTCGAGCATCGGCGGCCGTAGATCGTAGATGATGCGTTTTGTTTCTTGTTCAACTTGAACCAAAATCTCTTCAACTGAATCTGTTGAAACGATGGCTTGTTCAATGTTTCCACTTTCCAGTCGTTTGCGAGTTGATTTCAGCTCAAACATCGCCCCGTAAATCAGCTGATTAACCCCATCATGAATGCCTAAAGCGATGCGTTGCCTTTCCCGTTCTTCAACATTGACCGTCTCTTGCAGCAAATGCCGCAACTGTTCAGCTTTATCGGCTAAACGTTCTTGGGCGATCTCAAGTTCGGCCGTGCGTTGCTTGACCATCTCTTCCAATGATGAATTGGTTTGTTCTAGCTCTTCAAACAGTTGGCGGTTTCTAGAGACGATGGCAACCTGCGATGCATAGGTCATCAGCAATTGCTCGTGCTCTTCTGCATAGGGAGTCGGCCGATTGGCGACTCCAATCATACCGTTGGTGCGATCATTGATGCGTAGCGGCACGCCTAAAAATGTTTGAACAGGGGGATGATCAGTTGGCTGGCCGACTTTCCGTGGGTCGGTGCGGGCATCAGCTGTACGGATCGGTTTGTTCTGTAAGATGACGTAGGAAAAGATATTAGGCCGTAAGGGGATAAAGCGATTGTCTTGATAAAATTCAGGGGCAAGTTCAAAACCGACAGTTGCCACAACTTCAAGAATTTTGCCCGCATCGTCTGAAAAGCCGACAAAGCCAAATTGGGAGTCAGTTAATTTTAAACACTGTCTCAGGGCGGTATTCAAAACAGAATCTAGACTACGCTGAGCTGAAAGCTCGACGGCCAAGTCGTATAAGGCTTCAAGGCGTTCAGTTTGTTGATGGGCGGTTAGGGCTTCTGAATCCATTGGCTGATTTTAGTCAGCAAAAAAAAAGTGGCAAGGACGGAATTCTAAATTGCGAGAGCATTTTAGGATTATAGTTGGGCAAGAACGGAAATTATTGAGAGGTAAGATTTGAGTCCTGTTCTAACGGATCAGACGCGAATTTGGACACGATCACCCGGCCGGACAATTCCTTCTTGTAGAACACGGCAGTAGACGCGGGACCAGCCGGGATGTAGTTTTTGCGAGACTCTTTTTGATTTAAGATCGTTAAACCATTTGCTAATCTGTGAACAGGGTACAGCATAATCGGTGACTTCAAGCATTAAGTTTGTCCCGACAGAGATTCTCGAATAGGGTGTCACCCGATCCCAATCTAAGCCAAAAATAGTGAAGTTTTCACCTGTGGCTCCTGGCCAAATGCTATGCCCTTCGCGCTGTAGGGTCATTATTCTCTCAAAGCTATATAGGCATACAGCTCGATCTGGCCCCCCATGATATTTGAGGTTTTTTTGCTTGTCGCCTTCGACTCCGGCCGTTGTGACCTTGGCTTGATGGATGGGGGTTTTAGGGACACCGCCCTGTGAGACATTGATTTGGATTAACTGCGCCATTCTTTTTTAAGACCTGTTTCTGAAATCAGCTAGGGAGTGAACCATGTATACCTGATAAATCTTACGATCCTGCCGAAGCCTATTTTCCGATTACAGCATAGGTGCCATCGGCAGTGCCAATAAGTTTATCACCAGAATAAATTTTTGCTTCTACTACCACACTGCGTCGGCCGCGCCTGAGTACTTTTGAGACCGCTGTTACTTTTCCAGTTTTTACTGAACTTAAGTAGCGATAGTGTAAATCTTGTGTGACGCAATTTTGGCCTTCATCTAATGATGAAAATGCAGCTGATCCTGTCGCTACGTCTGCTAAGGTGTAAGCGGCCCCGCCGTGTAGAATGCCATGTACGTTTAAGTGGTGTGGCGCCACAATCATGCTTGAAAATGATTCACCATCAGCCGCTTTTTCGACTTTAACCCCACACACACTGTTAAACGGATATTTCGCCATTCGGCCGAAATCTTGCATGGTTTTTAAGGCTGACAGGGCGACCAATCCCTCTTCATAAGTTAGTGAGTCGATTAGCGTGTGCATTTGAGCGTTGATGTCTTCAATCATAAGGGGCTTTACTTGAGGAATTTGGTCGTTTAAAACCGTATCGATTATTATGACCAATCATGAAACTAAAAATATAGTGGCATTAGGTACCATTGAATTTTAATTGCAATTCCCAGTCGCTACCAAGTATCATCGTCAGATCAAGACAGTTTCGACACGATGCTTGCCAACCTCTCAAAGATTATGACCCCTAAATTCAATTTATGGCTTGAAAAAGATGATAAAGTGGCCTTGTCGATTTGGCGCATTCGACTTTTAGTGGCTGTCGGTGCAGCCGGTTCGATTAGCCAAGGCGCGGCCGAACTTGAAGTGCCTTATCGAGTTGCGTGGCAAAAAATCAAAGAGATGGAAAGCTTGTTAGATGAAAAGTTGATCATCACCCAGATCGGGGGGGCTGCCGGGGGTGGGGCGGAGCTAACGCCATTCGCAACAGATTTAATCGATAAATTTTCTGAATATTCAAAACGGGTACAGCCGTTTCTCCAAACTTCTTTCGATGAGGTTTTCGGAAGTGTTGATTGATGAAATTGACTTTGATTCTCATCGTTTGATAAAATTTCGGCCGCTATGATGAAAAAACATAACGAAATTTTTGAATGAGAATTATCTTAATGAAGAAGCGCTTTTTTATTGTATTTTTAGCTGTACTGTTGGTTTCAGGCTGTACTGGAGCGGGGGCAGAATCGGCCGTATTGCGTCTTGCAACGACGACCAGCACCTACAATTCTGGGCTGTTAGATGCCATCTTGCCCCAGTTTGAGAGCCAGTTCAATGTACGTATAGACGTCATTGCGGTGGGGACGGGGCAGGCGATCAAACTTGGTGAATCAGGTGATGCTGATGTGATTTTAGTCCATGCGCGCAGTCGTGAAGATCAGTTTTTGGCTGAAGGACATGGGACAGACCGGTTTGATGTGATGTTCAACGACTTTGTGCTTGTGGGGCCAGGTTCAGATCCGGCCGGTATTTCCGGCATGCCTCTTGCATCAGATGCTTTACAAGCGATTGCCGCGGCCGAAGCTGCGTTTGCGTCACGTGGGGATGACAGTGGGACACACATCAAAGAAAAAGAACTTTGGCAGCAGGCTGGGTTTATTGAATATCCACCGGGAGATTGGTATTTGTCGGTGGGGCAGGGAATGGGGGATACGCTGCGTTTTGCCAATGAAACACTGGCTTATACAATGACTGATCGTGGGACCTTTTTGGCGCTTAAAGAAAATCTACCTGATTTAGTAGTTCATGTGGGGGGAGCCAGCATCGATGAGAATCAAGACGGCACCTTATTTAACCCATATGGTGTGATTCCGGTTGATCCAAATAAAGGAGTAAATCACGAGCTGGCTTTACAATTTGCTGATTGGTTAACCAGTGAAGCCGCACAACAGGCGATCTCTGAGTTTGGGATGGATAAGTTTGAACAGCCGCTTTTTTACCCAAATGCAGAATAGCGTTTTAGTCAGTCAGCAAGCTTCGCTTTCAGCTTTTCTGTGATCAACCGGTTTTTGTAAGTACCCATACCTTCTAAGTTACAACTTCTAACTCGATGTCACTTCCCAAGCGCCTCGCCATAAACTGGTACATGTCCCAGATTGTTCCCTCAAAATCGGCCGGAGATAGATACCCGGTTTTTAAATAGCGGCTTTTTAGCCCTTTTTGCAGAGTTTCGAGCTTGACCCGATCCTCCTCATTGAACTCTTTGCACAGCTTTACATAGTCAATCGCGGACTGGTCATCCGGTTCGGCCGTCGAAATGACCCCCCAACGGATCGCTACATGATCAGGACCGTGCGGCCGTAAAATCATGTAGACACAGGCGTTTGTGGCCAATCCAATTACATGGTTTGGATTGACACAAAACATCGGAGATTGACGTCGTTCTTCTTTTGACAGTCCCTCTGGGTACGGTTTTCGGTCAGGATAATTGGGATTGTATTTTGCGTAGTAACCTGTCCAGTAATCATCGTGGGGCATTTTGACGCAGAGCGAGGTGGGGGTTATCGGGTGGAGTGTTTTAATATGAGTAGGGCTGAGGTGGTACCCTTCCATAAAGTTTTCCGCCAAGCATTTCCAATTACAAGCCCAAATTATCTCCTCTCCATAGACGAAATTACGTTCATCCATTTTGTAGTTTTCAATGATCGGCATCAACCCTTTCAGCTGGTCGGCCAGCGGTGCTGCATTTCCATCTAAATTGACATAGATAAATCCTTGCCATATCTCATGCGCAAAACTGGGGAGCGTGCAATTGGCTTTGTCGAACCCTTTGACCGTGTTCATGAGCGGGGCGTTGTGCAGACGGCCGGCCGAATCATAAACCCAAGCGTGGTAGCCACAAATAAACTTTTTACGATTTCCAGATCCTTCAACCAGCATGTTTCCACGATGTCGGCAAACGTTTGATAGGATGCGAACCTCCCCTTTTTCGTCACGCAAGACAATGAGTTGTTCCCCAACCAGTTCCGTCGCGAAGAAGTCCCCCGGATTTGGGATTTCACCCGTATGGCCCACACAAACCCATTCTTTGCGGAATATGTGATCTTCTTCCAGGGCTAAGAATTCCGGGGAAGTGTAGTAGAGAGGGGGCATCGTGCGCGCTTGGTCTGCAGTAATGTTTTTGAGCTTGGTTAGTTCTTCTCGTATTTCTTGGACAATTTGGGACATGGTTTTCTCCTCAACGTTCTGATTTTTAAAATCAAAGGATGTTACCTAAAAAGTAGGTAGTTGAATAGGCCGATGATGGCTAACCTTTTATAAGCCTGCGGCAAAAAAGCGGAGTTCTTTTGCACAAACTGGTATATTCCCAAGTTGGTCTATTTGATAATTATCGAGCGGAATCCTTTTGACAAAAAATAGCGAACCGATTAGGTTGCCGTCACCGGCAATTTCAACTGAGAAGAAGATTCCATGGGGGCGGACAATTGCTGGGCTTTTGATTTCGGCCGTCAGCATCTACTACTTTACCCAGCAGGTTGATGTAGCCTCGCTCACCGGTGCATTTCGTGCAGCTAAAATCGCTCCAATTGTATGGGCAACAATTGTGATTATTGTCACGCTGTTGGCCAAAGCGTGGCGTTGGCAATGGCTCTACTATCCGGCTACCCCCAATTTCCGGCCGACGTTTCGCTCGTTAATGTCAGGCCATCTGATTAATTTAATAAGCCCCATTCCGCGTTTAGGCGACGTAGCTCGCCTTTACCAAATGCAGCAAAGTAGCGGCATGTCGATAGGCCAAACATTGGGAACGATAGTTAGCGAAAAATCATTTGATCTATTGCTAACTGTGCTGTTGGCTCTTGTGATTATTCCTATCTACAACGTGCCAGACATTGTGAGTCAACAGGTGTTTAGTTTGGGATTGGTTGCCGTGTTTTTGATCGTGGCGCTCTACTTTTTTGTTTATCAAGCAGAGCGCATTTTAAATCTAGCTAAATATTGCCTCCGGCCGTTCCCGGCTAAAATCAGTACCTTTCTCTACAAGTTAGTTGACCGCAGCCTACTGGGCTTGGCGGTGCTCAAGAACGGCCGGATTACTTTTTATCTCATCTTGCTTTCAACCGGTATTGGTATCCTCTCTTTTCTGACACCATTGCTGCTTTTTAGAGCGTTCGATTTGCCTTTGGGTATTCCTGAAGCACTGTTGATGAATGCTGTCTTGATCTTAAGTATTTCAATTCCATCGGCACCCGGCCGGATCGGGACATTTGAGGCGTTGGTTTTGGCCGTGCTGCTTTTGTTTGGTTTAGCTGATAGTCCGACAAATCTAGCCTTTGCCCTTGTGTATCATGCGGTCGGATTGGTTTCGACGCTGCTGATTGGGGGCTGGGCGTTGGCGTTAAGCGACTGGAAGCTGCGTGAGTTGTTCAAGCGTGAGTAAGACCAATCCGCTGCGATCCTATGAATCTTCAAGTTCATAGTTGATCAGGAACTTTGGCCCAGCGATCACTAAATTTTCCCCAGCATCGGCCGAATTTGTCAAAATGACAAAGCCTAGCTGTATCTCTGGTACAAAGCCGATCACGCTCAAATAGTTGTCAAACGACCCTTCATGTGAGATTAGTTCAACTCCCTGAACTTGGGATGATTCCCACCCCATCGCATAATTTTCCAAATACGGCCGCCACATCTCCACCATATTTTCTTCTGAAATAACCCGTGTTCCGTTTGGTGCTTTTCCACGATTGAGCTGAGTGCTGACGTATAGTGCCATCTCCGTCACATCAGCCTTGAGCGTACCTGATGGGGCTAAGGGATCACCGTCAAAATCTTCCGGCTCCGCTTCGATGATTTCCCCCCGATCTAAAATATATGACTTGCCATAGTTGGGATTCTGTTGAACTTCAGAATACCGGACGACCGCATTTTCCATCCCAATCGGGTCGAGCACCCGCTGTTGAAGCAGATCGATATAGCCGTCATATAGTGACCCTGGTTTCTCATCAGCGATAGCCCCGACATAGCCGCTTAGTGACGCGGAGATGTTGCTGTAGCTAAACTCACCGCCTGGCTCATCTAGCAGTTCGATATTGGCAACGTAGTCAAACAGATCTTCGGCCGATCCATTGTCAACGTCAAAGTCATCCTCCGCCCAATCTGGTATGCCGCCCTGCATGCTCAGCAGATGGCGTAAAGTGACGGTGTCAGTCGCTTCGGCTAACTCAAAATCAGGGTAAATTTCAACGATGGGTGTATCCCAATCGACGATACCTTCATCGACTAGCGAAGCGATCGCCATTGCCGTCATCGACTTGTTGGTTGACCCGATGTGAAACAACGTATCGGCCGTTGCTGGCAACTCTTGCGCAACATCTCGAAAGCCAAATCCACGTGCCATAATCACATCATCTCCTCTAATCAACGCAACCGCCGCGCCGGGAATGTTATGTTCTTCCATCTGGTCTTCGATAAAAACGGTGTACGCTTCAACCAGCCGGTCCGATGAGTTTGTGCTGGGGGCAGGGGAGTCCATGGCCGATTCAGGTTCAATCTCAGCTACTGGCTCTGGTTCATCTACCAATTCATCTTCATTGTCATTCTCTTCCTCTTCAAAAAAACCTTCTTCGTCATCTAGATAGAAGTCGTCATCATCACAGGCGATTAGACCAAAACATAGGACAAAAATGACCGCAAACCAAATATATTTTTTCATAAAACCTTTTGTAGATAATTGTGGATTAAAATCATGCCTTGAATCTGACTCATTCAAGATTAAACAGCCGACATTGGCAATGGCTAAATTAGCCCGTTTCGTGTCTGCTCCCCACTCCAGCCCCTCTAAAATTTCAGATTTGATTCAACCTTGGTAGTTTATAATTTAGGGAGCAAATCGATAAGCTCATTTAGATTATTGATCATCCCGTCCGCATAGTCAGGAGTTTGATAATGAGGATTGGCTCTCCAAATCCCCTTTAAGCCAACCTTTTGTGCGGCCGCCACATCTTTTTCAGGATGGTCTCCGATGTAAACAGCCTGACCGGCCGCCACCCCCATCTTAGCCAAACAGCGTTCAAAAATAATCGGACTGGGCTTCTTGACTCCTTCCCCTTCGGATATTTTGATCGCTTTGAAAAAGTGGCGAATACCGGATTGGTCAATCTTTGCACTCTGTCCTTTTACTCGGCCGTTTGTAATTAGCCCCAGCGGATAGCTTTTTGAGAGCGTTTCTAAAACACCGATTGCATCATCAAACAAAACAGGCTCTTGCCCATAGTTCTCCAAGAAATCAGCCAGAAGCTTATCTTGAATGGTCAGATCAAACTCGGTGCAAACTTGAGCGTAAACTTCTTCTTTGGGTGCATATCCGTTTTTGTCGTAGCGCATTATCATCGATATGAAATCGGCCGTTGGCACAGAAGTAAGCTCTTGCTCAAAGCGTGCATGCTGATTTCCAAGAAAAAGCTTGAAGGTCGCCGTTCTATCTAGAAGGGTTTGGTCTAGGTCGAAAATAACTGCGTTGATCATTTATTTGTTTTTGACGTTAAAGATTCCATTTTACTAAGCGTTACAAAAGCATACCCATCATCAGCTAGTTGTGGCAGAGTCTGTTTTAAAACATTAACGGTTCTGATTCTTCCATCATGTAAAATAATTATTCCTCCCGGCTGTGTATTTTGCATGATAAAAGTTTGAATGAAACGAGTGCCTCCAAGCTGTTCAGAAATATTGGCATCATATGGATAAACAGAACCTAGTACGGTTTTGTATCCAAATTCATTTGCCTCATCAATTATTCTTCTATTGTAAAGCCCACCACCAGGCCGAAACCATTTTGTATCCGTTTGGAAATTATTGATAAGTTGGTGTGTTTCTAAGATTTGGCGGTCAAATTCATCTGCTTCAAGCACCAAGGAGAAATTATGATCAAATGTATGATTTCCAATTTCATGTCCCTCATTCACAATTCGCCCAACAATATCTGGATGCTCTTTAACATTTTTCCCAACAAGAAAAAATGTTGCTTTTACCTGATTTTCTTTCAATAAATCTAAAATTAACGGTGTAATTGTTGGGTGCGGTCCATCGTCAATTGTTAATGCAACCAACTTTTCATCAACATCAAATAAATAAACAACTTTTTCCTGAGCTACAGTTGTAGCTAGACGGATAAAGAAAATTGGACGTAACAATATGAAGCTAATTGAAGCTAGTATAAATAGCATCCAAGTGATTTTATGAGTTGGCTTCATTTACTTATTTCAACTTCATTCCTTCCACAAACACAGCCCTTCCAAATACCTAGCCGACCCATCCCGCAACCAACCATCCAACTGGCTTACCTCTTTAATCTGCTGACCCCGCTCGCGTGGCACCACCAAAAACCGGCCGTCAACATCCGGTAGGGCCGTCATATCACCCCACAGCTTTTCCCACTGCGTCACCGGAAAAATATCCTCTTGCCCCTTCCCCCACCGTTTTTTCACCTCTTTCAACGTGATGTACGTTGGCATGCGGGATGCCATTTGGCGCACCGACCCGGCGACCTTCTCAAGATCATTTAAATCAGCCCGATTCAGTTTAAACAACGCCAACAACCTATCGATATCAACCCACGTTGTGCTGGAGTTGTAGTAAGACAGTTCAAACTCAACCTCTTCACGTGGCAGGGCCAACCCTTCGATAAGGCGCAGTTGCCCGTCGATGCGGGCTAAGCCTCCACCGGTGTCCTCAATGCGTCGATTGATCACCTCTGTCGTGAGTGTTGCTTTTTCGTACAGGTGATAGCCCAACGCCAGCGGGTCAAGATTCGCCCCCACCGTGTCGATGTTGTGAATCATTAGCGTGGTCAGATTCGGCCGGTCCTTCAACAAATTCGCCAGCGTTCCATTCAGCAACAAATTAGGCACCTCATACCAGTGCCCCACTGGATGCATAGATTGCAACGGCAAATTATCGGTGTAATCGCTCCCCTCGCCAGTCGCTTTGGCCCATCCGATCAGAGCCGCGTGGCCGCTGTCCTGCATTTTTTGCGCCTGCTCATCGAGCAGCTGTTGTGGCATCTCCTCCCACGCATAGCGCAGATCACGGGCAGTTGGAACCAGTCGTAGCCCCACGCTCCGGCCAGGGGACAGCACTAATCTGACCGACTCGCCTTCTCCCGATTGCCGTTTGATAAAACGAGAAATCGGCCCGTGGGTCAAATAGCTCGTCGTGACAAAATGGGGGATTTGTGTGCCGTACGCCTGAGCCGTTTTGCGGCTTTTCGCCAAATGAATCTCGATAAAGTTTCGGTGTTTACCACCCAGCTTCACAAACGGATTCAGCGACTTCACCACACCAGCCCCCTTCGTCCAGCGGCTTCCGGCCCCTCCGGCGAGCGACACAACCGCCACACGCCCATCTCGCAACGCCTGTTCGCCAATGCTGACCAAAGCGTCCCGTTTCTCGTCGTCTCCGGCCGGATTATAAACATCTCCCGGCCGAACATCTTCGATTTGGCTATTCACCGGCAACCGATTTTGCGCGATCCCGATCCGGCCGCTGACCAAATCAGATCGAATTTGCTCATGCTGAACCCGATCAAAGCCGTTATTGTCGAGCAGTTGGGCCAGCGTGTCGGCCGCCGCATCATCATTTTCTTGCTTGGGCAAAAGTTGATCAAACAGCTGTTGCAGCGTGCCGCTTGCGTGCCGACTTGCTTCTGCAAACGTATCGAGTTCCGCTCGGCGTGACCGGGTCAAATCACGGCTATCTTGCCGGATGAGGTCGGGCAGGATCAGGGTGTAATAGCTGGCTGGCATCAGCGCATCTCGCCCCGTTTTGAGCCATCCGGCCGTCCCATCTTCATTGATTGAGAAGTCGTAAACGACCGGGTCCATCGCAAACGGTGTTCCTTCTTCGAGCTCCGCTTTCGCATCCAGCATCATCGTTTGCATCTGCCGTTGTGCTTCTGGTTTGACGGCCGGATCAAACAAAAAGCCCATTCCGCCACCGGCCATGCCGCCCAGCATCCAGAACCCCCAGAATTGCTCATCAAACGCCGCTCGGGCTTTTTCGATGACCCGCTCTGTGAACAGATTGGTCGCCCACGGGATGATCGTTGTGATCGGCCGGAAGAAGTTGCGCGTTGTCGCTTCACCAATCGCTTTGATGTCACCTTTTGCCAATAGCTCGACCATTTCGTCTAGCAATCGAATCGCTTCTTGGCGGGCGATCCACTCTTTTTCAGAACGTAACAGATATTTTTCTGTCACCATTTCGAGCACGGGGCCAACATCTTGCGCCATGCCACCGTGGACCAGCACGAGGCTGTCGGTCAGCTTTTGACGCGTTTTGGCAGACACTTCGTCGTGGCTAAAAATATGATGTTTGGGGAGCAATCGGCCGCGACTGATCCCATATTCAGGGTCGCTTTCAGTCGGTTGGGTCGCTTGGATTAACTTGAGTCCCGGCCATACGCCGCCGGAATCCTGCCATCCACCCCCAGAGCCAGCAAGCCATTCACCTAAAATTGCTCGTGAAGCGACAATTCGCCGCTCTTCTTCGAGTAGGGGGCCTGTTAAAGATTGGGTTTGCCCTGTCGCCCGCATGCAGGCTGAAATCAAGCTGGCTAGCAGATTGGTTGAAACGGCCAAGCGTGATCCTTTCGGTATCCCGTTGACTTGGCTAACCACCTCGAAGCCGTAGCCGGGGGCGATCAGTTTGGCGAGCAGGTCGCTCAGCGGCTGGTGCGCCCCCTCGATTCCGGCCGGGATGATTCCGCTGGCGATGACGGCTCCTTTGAGCAATCCTAGATAATCCCTCGCATAGTCAAAAAGTTCTGCTAGCGTATCGATTGTCGCTGTCGCATTCAAATCGACGCTGGTCAGCCGAATGACCGGCTCGTCGATGACTCTGAAAAAGGCTTCGATGGGGGGCTTCGGCTTACCGATTGCATCACTCCCATCTGCCCCTCTCACCGCTAAGTTGACGCTGGTGTTGATGACGCGTGCCCCCTCGGGAAAATCCATCCCTAAAAAGAAGATGTCAGACCAGCCAGAGTGGGTGAGGTCCATACGGACGGGGGTTTGTTCGTGCACAATCGGGAAAAGGCCGTCGGCCGGGTTTGTGTACAGCTCCGGCCGGACACGGAGCGGATGGTCGGCCGGGTGACCGATGCGGAACATCCACTGATTACCACGTGAGCTACGCACACTCTTTTTGACCTGGTCAGCAAGCGTTTGAAACCCTAGATTATGATACGCCTCGGCCAATGCGCTTGAAATCCCGTCGCTGGGGCCGTTCGTGCTTTGGGCCACTAGAAAGGTGTCAATCGCCTCTTCAAAGCGCCGGTTGAGCAGGTGTTGCACCCCGTCAAACGGGATTTTGCTTGCAGGCGAAGCGGCACCGATCTCGATTTTAGCGGGAATCTGGTATCGGTGGATGGCATACAAAAAGAAGAGAGCACGGACCCGTTCGTATAAGTTGGTGCGGTTCCGGCGAAATTGATCAAGGACGGCCGCTTCGTCTAGCAGGTCGGTGTAGCTTGCATCCCGACAAAACACATCGAGCGATTGGTTGCGAATTTTCGGGTCAGATGAGGTTATGATTTCAGTGAGTTTAGACATTAACAGGGAGTCGCCAAACCATTGGGTGATTTGGTAGATATGATGTTAGTTGGGGGCAAAGCTATGCTCAAGCTTCATTTGATTTTATCAAATCCCGCTATGGGTTGCTCGAGCAATAGGCTTCTTCTCCCTTTGCACAGGCACCAAGCAATAATCTAGAATGTCCTCTTGACCAAGTAGACCTTGTACTCAATTGCTTGTTAGAGCTTTTGTCGTTGATAAAGGAACGTTTTTCACGCTTAACCTCCTGTACATTACTACCATTGAGGTTAACTCTTCAGAAATATTATGTAGAATTGAAAGCATTCTAAAATTAATATTTAAGCTGATGCCTTTTCACTAGAAAAAGCATTGTTCTGCAAAAATATGATCAATCAAGTCACATATGCCACGGGCATAGCTATAAAACCACATGCTTAAAAATAAAACGATTTTTATTGTAGAAGATGACGCTTTCAACTTGGCCATCATTCGAACATTGTTGCGACATCAAGGCGCAATAGTGCCTTTTGATCATTGGGGAGACAACACAATCACTCGAATACAAAAATATTCTACTAAGATCGACATGATCCTCTTAGACCTTATGTTATACGATGGGATTTCAGGTCACGATATATTTAAGCTGATTAAGGAGCAGCCAGCTTTAAGTGATATTCCAGTCGTCGCTGTATCAGCCGCTGATCCAGGTATAGAAATTCCAAAGACCCAAGCCGCTGGTTTCAATGGATTTATCTCGAAGCCAATTAAGCCTCAAATATTTCCAAAGCAAATTGTGGCGCTTCTGAATGGAAAGGAAATTTGGGGAGGGTGATAAATTTACAAAGGGTGTACTAAGAGCAAATAAATCAATGTCAATTCGATTAAAAGTCCTCGCCGCAGTCATATTTGTCTTTCTTCTTTTATTTATAGTTATTAGCTATATTTTGAGTTCTACAATAAGACTTAGAATCCAAAGCTTAGAAGAAGAGAGTGCCTTAAAGCATGTTAAACGCACGGTAAATAGTTTAAATAGCTCTGAAACACAGTTGATACGTACAACGTACGATTATTCATCTTGGAACGAAATGGTAGATTTCGTAGATAGTCCAACCTTAGAATTTCAAGAGCCAAACTTGGGTATAGAAAATGCCCAATTTATCGATGTGGATCTAACCTTGGTATATGACCTTGATGGTAATATGGTTTATGAAGGGGCATTTAATCTAAGTACAGGTACAGAGATCGATGTATCACAGGCTCTAAAAAACCAATTAGCACCGGGTGCTCCACTTCTATCTTACGAAGATTTAGATAGCAACCATTCTGGATTTTTAAATACTGAAGATGGCCCGCTTCTACTTGTTTCTAATCCCGTTTTAGATTCAAATGAAAATGGACCAATATTCGGCACTTTAATATTTGGTCAATATTTCAATGAACGAAAAGTAAATGCGCTTAGTACTTTGCTTGAAACAGATATAAATTTTTTGCCTCTTGATAGTCCAGATTTATCTGATCAGGATTTAGCTGCGTTTAATGCTTTGAATGAAGACAATACATTTGAAATTGTGATTGTTGATGATCAAATTGTGCAAGGATATGCCTTCATTAACGATATTTTGGGAGAGCCTGCATTTTTGGTTCAGATTACAGACAAAAGGGCGTTGAATCAGACTGGGCAAGAGTCATTAAGAATATTATTGGGAATATTATTCTTGGCGTTATTGATTATAAGTATAGGTCTGTTTTATTTATTGGATTGGTTAATTGCAAGGCGATTAAAGTTTCTTAGCAATGAAATCAGCTCAGTTTCTAATGATGAATTAGACACGAGTTATGTGACTGTAAAATCGAATGACGAAATTTCAGAATTAAGTATTTCAATTAATGATTTATTGAATCGACTGCGAAATCGGACAAAAGAACTTTCGGCCGCAAAAAATGAAGCAGAATCTGCGAATCATGCCAAATCAACCTTTTTGTCTAATATGTCGCATGAGCTGCGCACGCCATTAAATGCGATTATCAACTTTTCTTTTTTTGTAAAAGAAGAATTTTATGGTCCAGTCAACGATGAGCAATTGACCGCATTGACAAACGTTATGGATAGCGGGAACCACCTACTCACCCTAATTAATGATGTTTTAGATGCGAATAAAATTGAGTCGGGCATGATGACCTTATTCTTTCAAGAAATAGATCTCAATGAATTAGTGCAAGATGTTAGCAATACAATAAATGGACTTCTCTTAGATAAAGAATTTGAGTTGGTTCTTCGGAGTAGCGATACATTACCTATCATCGAGGCTGACCACACCCGCTTGCGTCAAATTCTTATAAATGTACTTTCAAATGCTGTGAAATATACCCGAGCAGGTGACATTATTTTTAACATCGAAGAAGATGAAGACCATGTTACTTTTATGGTGACAGATAGCGGAATCGGGATTTCATCAGAAGATACTGACCTCGTCTTTCAATCATTTGTCCAAGCTCGTAGTAATCCTGGAAATGTTGTTAGTACTGGGCTAGGTCTCCCTATTGCAAAGAAAATGGTGGAACTCCACAGCGGTAAGATTTGGTTTGACAGCATTTTAGGAGAGGGTACTACCTTTTTTATTCGGCTTCCTAAAAAGCAGCCAGGATCTAATATCCAACCAGCAACTGAAACAGATTTGAATCAAGCCAATTAAGCTGACAGGTTTTTATTTTGCTAATAAACCTACTAGTTTTGTTAGCACTTCATCCCGATCGTCACCGGCCAAAGCCAAGGCCAACTGTGCTTCGAGTAGCCCGTATTTAACGCCTAAATCGTACCGTTGATCCTCTTTTTGCAAGGCCAAATATTTTTCTTGGCGACTGAGCACTGCCAACGCACCCGATAATGTGACTCCACCTGCATCTCCTGCCATTTGAGCCTGCTCAGCCAAAATATCCATGACGCTGTTGGTCAAAACATGCATACCGAAAAAGCAGAGGTAATGACCCGCCCGTAAACCAGAGACGATTAGACGCTGCTCTGCGATAGTTGGTGTTGGCTTTTCCATTACATCTGAGACCCGGTATAAATCGGGCTGGTTGGGTAAGCGGCTGCCCCCAATCGTCCCATAAAACGGTAGCTGACTTTCACGCGTGGCCTGCACGGCCGATACTGAGCATGCTTCTTTTGCCGCAACGCCAACCAAATGCTGGGCGCAGCCTTCAAAGCTGCGGCTGACATATAGATGATCACCGACAAGGTGCAAGAATGGCTCTCCGGCCGTAAATTCGTTGGCACAGTACACCGCATGCCCATGCCCCAATTGCTCGGCTTGGGGCATAAATGTGACTTGGGCAGATGTGTTGCCAATGATCGCCTGATACGCTTCTTCATCGGCAGGGTGTATGACAACACCGATGTCGTTGATTCCGGCCCGTGTTGCTTCAGCGATTAAGATTTCAAGCACTGACTTTTCAATACCATCTCGATCGATAAGCGTTTGGAGGGGGAGGTTGCGCTGGGATTTCCCGGCCGCTGTGATAACTGCTTTTGTAATTTTCATATGGGTTGTTTTAAGGGGTTGATATTGAAAATATAGCCGCTGACTGGCCAGGGAGCCGAATCATGTTTCTGTGAATGCTTACATCTTGCCCATCTGGTGAATACATAAAGATTTGAGTCAAAGGATCATTACTATTCAAATCGATTGATTGTCGACTGGCGCCTCGATTGATTGCGATAATCACCGTTTCGTTTTTAGCATTTCGTTCAATCATAAAGGCATTTTCAGCATGGCTGTGCCAGCGTAGATCCCCGGTTTTTAAGACTGGGTAAGCGTCGCGGAGCTTTAGCAAAGTTTGGGTCAGATTGCGCTGTTCTACGTCCCACGTCGATTCATCCCAATCAAACGCCCGTCGATTGTCGGGGTCATGCCCACCTGTCATACCGATTTCGTCGCCATAATAAATGCCGGGGGCGCCGGGGAGTGCCATCTGAAAAACAGTTGCCAATGCAAATTTCGCTTTGTCTTCGCCCGCCATATTTAAAAAGCGGTTGACATCGTGGCTTGAGAGCAGGTTTTGATTGACGGCCGCCACTTGGGGGGCGTACAGCGCATCTAGCCGTAGAAGCGAATCTTTTAACTTTGCCGTATTCATGCTTTGGTTGGCAAAATAGTCTAGTGCAATGTCTCGAAACAGATAGTTCATCGTGCCATCAAACATGTTGCCTTGCAGCCAGTGGGAGGTGTCTCCCCAAATCTCTGCAAACAGATAGGCATCTGGCTTTGTTTTTTTGCAGACAGCATAAAACTTTTCCCAAAAATCATCTGGAACGAACTGCGCCACATCCATGCGCCAACCGTCGATGTCATATTCCCGTAGCCAATGGGCGGCCACATCGAGAAAGTATTGCTGACAAACAGGGTTGTTTTGATTGAGCTTGGGCATGTTGATGACGTCATACCAAGCCATATAAGTTGGATCAAAAAGCGGGCCATTGTCCTCTGCAATGTAAAACGGGATGTTTGAGTTTTGTTCAATAGATCGGAGATAGCTCAAATATTTTTGGTAATTCGGGTTGCTCGCTCGATCGGCCGGAATTGTGTGCGGCCGGTAACCGATCTTAATCGGCCAATCGTAAATGGTGAACCAATCCCAATAGGCAGAATCTTGGCCGTTTTCGATCACATCTTGAAAGGCGAAGAAGCTAGGATGAGCATGGTTAAACGAGGCATCGAAAATTAGCTTCATATCCCGACTGTGCAACGCCTCGACCAAATCTTTTAGCGCTTCATTTCCACCAAAAGCCGCATCGATGTTGTAGTAGTCGGTAGAATCATATTTGTGATTTGAAACGGACTGAAAAATCGGGGTTAGATAGATCGTTTTAACCCCTAAATCTTTTAGGTAGTCAGCTTTTTGGGTGATGCCAACCAAATCTCCATTCATAAACATTGTGCTTTCTGGTGGGCTGCCCCAAGCATGGGTACGGGCTGGGTCGTTTTTAAGATTAGGATCTCCGTTTCGAAACCGATCTGGGAAGATTTGATAGATTGACTCCCCCTGTGCCCAGCTGGGGGTGGTGACAGGCTTTTGTTCATCGAGATCGAGCGTGAAACGGGTTTCGACGACGTGGGTCATGCCTCGGCCGCTGTAGTAAAACGTTCGGCCGGTATCGAGCTTAAAGTGAAACGCATAGGCGATTTTAGGAGCTTTGGGTGTTGCCACAGCTTCCCAATATCGAAAACGGCTGCAGTCATGCAGATGGGTTAGTTCAATTGTGTTGACCTCACCGTCGTTGAGCAATAAGCGCCCTTCCTGAAAAGCGTGTTCAGTTTGAATGCGAAATTGAATTTTTCCAGATGGTAGTGGATTGCAATAAGCGATGTCATTGGGATCATAACGGACATCGTGCATGATGAGGCTGCCTAATGAGCCATAACTATTTCTTTCATATGGAGTTGGTTCATTCATATTGCACAATTATGCAGTTTGCTGGATGAAAGTTGCAAATGATGATGGGCTGATCTGCCGATTAACTGATAAACTTTTACCAATGTCTGACTTCAGATCAAAGCTAAAACGGATGGGTGTCGTTAAAGGAGCACGTCACCTTAAACCTGCACCCAAACCGATCGAGCATCACCAAAGCCAGAAGCAAGATGCTCTAAAAATTTTGTTGGAGCTGTTTCCATCCGGTCGGGTAGTAGATAGCTTCTCACAGCCTTATTTTGAGCTAGATGAAGTGTTTTCTTTGAAGACTGAAGTTGGGCCAAGTTTGATTGAAAATGTTGCTAACCTTGATCTATCGTCTGTAGCTGAATTTTCTGGCGATGAACGCTTAGAGGGGATGACCGGCCGGGATTTACTTTTCGTCGATATTGAAACAACCGGACTTGCTGGCGCTGGCGTACAAGCGTTTATGATCGGATTTGCCTATTTTGATCAGGTCGGCCAGACAGAGGCTTTGGTTGTGCGGCAAATGTTTATGCACAAACCTGGAGCCGAAGAGGGGATGCTTGAAGGGTTAGAAGCGTTGCTGGCTGATCGCAAAGCACTTGTGACATTTAACGGCCGGACGTTTGACCTACCCGTACTCGATACGCGTTTTGTGATGACCGGGCTACTTGATGGGTCACGGCCTGATTTAGTAAAACATCCTCATATTGATTTGCTGCCGCCATCTCGCAGAATTTGGTCTTATTTACCGTCGCGTGCGCTGAGCTATTTAGACGAGCATGTGCTGAAAATGAAGCGGCCACCGGGGGAAATCCCCGGTCGCTTGGCCCCTTGGCTTTACTCACAGTTTGCTCGAACGGGTGATCCCCGGCCGCTTGAAGGGATGTTTCTGCACAATCAGCTGGATATGTTGGCGATGGTGCCGCTGCTAGAGCAAGTCGTGAACTACTGGTCGGCCGTTGAGCCAGTTCACAATCCCTATATCGCACTGTCGGTTGCGCGCTGGAAGCTCCACCTAGAACGCCAAAATGAAGCTGAGCTATTGATCGCTGACTTTTTGTCTCGTGGGGCAGAAGTGCCGGTTGAACTGCGACTCACCGCTTTGCGTGAGCTGAGCATGGTCTGTAAACGGAGCGACCGCCGGTCGGATGCGGTTACTCTATGGCAAGAGATGACCAAGCTTGATCAAATTGAAGATATATTTCCGCATCTTGAATTGGCGAAGCATTTTGAATGGCATGAAATAAATTTGGATCAAGCTTCATTGTGGTCGGCCCATGCGTACCAGATTGTGATGTCTCGACCGATTTTAGACTATCAGCTTAAGGAAGAAATTGAGCATCGCTTACGTCGTTTGGCTACCAAAATGGAAAAAAGTATTGGGAAGGACAAGAAATAGGGGATCTGACTATCTGTTATCTATGCCCTTCTCTGTGTAAACGCTCTCTTATTTCAAAGACTACAGCGCTTACGTTCCGCTATAATTCTAGCTATGGAAATTCAATTTTTTGACAATCGGGAAGATGCTCCTAAAAATCGAGACGATGTACGTATTTTACGAGCGCGTACTGAAATGGCGCCAGAAGGCCGCCGGGTAGCTGTTGATTTCGAACTCACTCCGTTTATCGAACGGCCGACAATCGAAGTGAGGCTGGTGAATGATCGTGGCGAACCAGCCGGCTTGACTAATATTATCGAGTCCCTAGATCGGATTGTTCGCATCGTCATGCATATGCGGGACAAAACGCCGGCCGAGAAATATCAGGCGCAAATTAGCATTTATTATGCCCATATCGATGAAGACATGAAGCGTCAAATGGTTGATCGTCTTGTGCTTGAGTTTGAGGCCATCCCTGGTAATGAAGTGAACTGGTCAAAAGCAGACAGCTAGCGTCTGTTTGAAAATAGCTTTAGGGGCCTGTCTGAAAAACATCCCCTAAATTTGGAAGATCACTATCAGGATTTTCTTTAAGAAATGTTTCCGGACTAAAGTGGTCTTTACGAGTCTGCCCCATGTAGCCTGCATGAATCACATTTTTGAGGTCGTGCGCCTTATGCAAAAATCGGACAATCTGTTCCGTGTTGCCAATATTGGCTGAAAAAATAATAAGTGCTTTAAAGCTTTCAGTTTTTGACCACAGAAAGTTGATATTAATTTCGTCGCGCTTGAACAAGCTGGTTATGTCGTTAAGTAACCCATCTCGGTCATGCGCATAAACTCGCATCGTAATCGCGCGTGTTTCTTTCTCTTTTTCGTGGCCCCAACGCAAGCGTAATGCATTTCCCCCGCGCATGGTGTCAGGTGTGAGCAACCTACAACCATCTGTGTGAATTTTGACAAGATTTTTATTCAAGATAGCGCCGATGATTGGCGCACCGGGACGAGGTTTGCAAATGGGGCAAAGCTCTAGCTCACGGTCACCCGTATGTTCGATGATAAACAGCTCATTATCGGCCGAAAATACAGCCTGGCTCGTTAGCAACCCGTTTTTGTAATCGTCTTCTTTCTCGTCATTTTCTACTCCTTCACCCCACAGGCTAGCCAAGATCTGATTTGAGAATTCTGAAATGGATAGTTCCGTTCTGCCTAATGCTGTAAATAAGTCCTCAGGGGTTTCATAATTGAGAATTTTACAGGCCTCGGTAGATGGTAAATCAGATTGATTGAGAATGAACAGCTCATTTTTAGCCATATTCCGGCCGATTTGACAAGCCATCTTTTCAGATAGTTTTTTGAACCACTGTTTAACGCCCCTACGGCCGGTACGTGTTTGAATATAGCCTAAGTCTTCATCGAGCCATGCTAATTGTGGATGAGGCTTGGCTTCATCCGCTTCCTTTTCGATCATCACAGAATCGCCATCCTGTAATTCATACGTGAGCGGCTGTCGTTCTAAGTTAACCAACGCACCACGGCATGCATGGCCCACTTCAGTATGGATCAGGTAGGCAAAGTCGACTGGGGTTGCGCCACGTGGAAGCTCTATCTCATCACCATTGGGGGTAAAAACCGTGATTTGATTATTAAATACGTCATCTAAAATGTGCTGTACTTTTTCATCAAACTCGTTGTCATCACCTTTGTCATAAATCTCTTGAAATTGGTTAAAGATTTTGTCAACTTTCTGCTCAGTTTCGCGTGCCCAAATCGGCATGTTGCGTGTGTCTGTCCAGCGTGACAAAACCCCATTCTGCGATTCAAGTTGCATTTCTAAGGTGCGAATTCTAATTTTGACCCGTCGGCCGTTGTAGACGACCGTCGTATGGAGCGATCGGTATAAGTTATGTCGGCTGGCACTGATGTAATCATCAAATTTCCCTGATACCGGCCGCCATGTTGCATGCAAATGGCCTAAAGCGGTATAGCAGTCAATTTCATTTTTGAGCAAAATAACAGGCTTGGGTGGCTCCGATTCAATATGGGTCTCTTGCTCCTCTTCCCAAATTCGAAAAGATCCGGAAATATCTTCAGGCGACTCAACAATCTGAACAAGTTCCACCCCTGCATCACTAATGACACGCGTCAGATCTGTGATCAAGTCTGGAAAATCTTGTTGATTGCGTTCAGCTTTCTCTTTGAGCGCTTGCTTAAAGAGCCTAAAACGTGTGGCAGAAACGATTTCGTATGAAAGCGTTTCTAGCTCATTTTTGATTTGCCACATTCCCAATTTGTGGGCCAAAGGGGCATAGACGCTTAAAGTTTCAAGTGCTTTTTCTTCTTGTTTGTGAAAAGGCATGAAACGAATGGTGCGCATGTTATGCAGGCGGTCGAAAACTTTGACAATGCCAACTCGTACATCGGACATCATTGTTTCAAATAGTTTGTAATGCGTTGCTGTATTAAGTTCCTTTTTGCTTAGCTCTCTCCCCAGTTTGGCTCGCCCTGTTACTTTATCGAACTTAGTGACCCCCTGCACAATTCGGCCGACTTCTGATCCATATCGATGGGTGATGTCTTGAACCGTTACATCCGCATCTTCGGCCACATCATGAAGAAGTGCTGCAATCAGTGTTGGAGAATCTGCATAGTATTCTGCCAAATACGAAGCGATTGTTAGCGGGTGACAAATAAACAGTTCGCCAGACTTTCGTCGCGTATCCCCATGCTCATCGCGTGCCAGCTCAAAGGCGTCCTGAATCTCGTCAATATCCTGTCGTGGTAAATATGACAGAAGTGCAAAAAACGATTCGCCATCTGGTGTTGGGTCAAATGGGGGCGGTGTGTTGTGTTGTAAGGGTATCCTGGTAATCATGTCAGAACGCCATCAAGGTCGATTTTGTGTAAAAAAAGACGCTCAGCGGCGGCCGAGCGTCTATATTTTGCTTTATTTTAGTCGTGTCCGAATCAGATGTCTAGCTGTATTAGGACTGATCAACCTGTTTTTGTTGAACCTGCCTAGATTAGCCGGCCGTTTCTTCGGGTTTATCCCCAGCATTTCTAAAGTCAAGGAATCGATATCCGACCCCGCGCTCTGTCAAAATATACTTCGGTGAGGCTGGGTCTTCTTCAACCTTTTTACGCAGGTAGTTGATATAAAGTCGCAAATAATGAGTCTCATCCCGGTATTCATAACCCCATACCTTGGCTAGCAAAGTTTCGTGTGGAACAACCCACCCTGCATTTTGAATGAGATGGTTTAGTAAGCGATATTCAGTCGGCCGCAAATCAACGCGCTCGTTGTTCACCAATACTTGGTGCCGATTAAAGTCAACTGACAAGCGCTCATCGATCTGGAGAACTGTGCGTGGTGCTGGAGCTGGCCATTCTGCACGGCGCAGTACCGCATGAACTCGGCTATTTAACTCACGTGGGCTGAACGGTTTAGTTACATAGTCGTCAGCACCTAATTCTAAGCCGCGGATGCGGTCTTCTTCATCAGCTTTTACTGTCAACAAAATTGCGGGGACGGTTGAAATTTCACGAACCATGCGCAATGTTTCAAACCCATCGAGCTCCGGCATCATTACATCCATCACAATTAGATCTGGAACGTGCTGGCGCAGCTGTTCTAACGCTTGTAAGCCATTTCGTGCTTCTACAACTTGATACCCTTCTAATTCAAGGTTCATTCGTATGAACCGAATCATACGTGGTTCATCGTCGACGACAAGAATGAGCCGTGGAGCGGTTGGTTCAAGCGTATCTGGAACTTGTTCTAACATTTTTGATCCTATAAGTGGGGGTTGCTTTAAATCGAGAAAATTCTATTTATTTATTCTCGTACAAACCCAATAACATCATCAGCTTCGGCTGATGGCATAACCTGAATAAAGTTGATCCGATGAAACGGAACAATCATTGTCGATGTTTCTTCATCGAGGAAATGAACTTCTTGTCCATCCCGGCGGCGTGGGTTTTGTAAAGTAATAATTGTCGCATCTCCACTTGGAAGTGTTTCTACTTCACCCATTACCGGCTCTTCGTTATTTATATGCACAATGATTGAATACATATGCTACTTCTTACCTCGGGACAAACAGATATCCCTATATTTTCTCTTTTTGCTATTTGTTTTGCATTAAAAAATTCAGATCATACGATCTGTTAAGGAACCATCGTCCCGCAGTTTGATTATCTTAAAAAGACATGGACTAGCAGGTTACCAAATTGAATCTCATCACCATTTTTCACAGGATAAGGTAATTCAGGTGGCAGCCGATACTGATTCAAAAAGGTTCCATTTGTAGAGTTTAAATCAAGGACAACCATCCCTTCGCCTTGTTCATCAGGTTTAAGCACCGCATGATTTCGTGATACTCCTAAATCACCACCGCCGTCCTGCTCTAAATTAATTTCTGGGTTATGCAAGCTTCCATCATTGCTGCGGCCGACATAAATGTCTCGATCTAAATTGAAAAAGAGGCGCCGGCTGCTTGTTGGAACAATGAAGACAATTTCAGACCATGCTGGCTTTGAATCATGTGATTGCCCCATTAGGGATGGCGGCTCTGGCTCTGGTGCTGCATCAAGCACAGCCTGCTTCCCTTCTAGCTCCATGAGAGATGCCCCACACATGCTACAAAACATGGTGCCTGCCATCTCTTCATTCCCACATTCTTGGCAGTTTATCATTCTGAGTCCTGACCCTCCTGTTCTAGCGCACTTTGTAGGGTGGTTGTTAATTGTAGACGAGCACCATACTTGATCTCCATTCGATCTCCTTCTGAGAGCGTGTCACCTGATTGGAGCATGCGCGTATTTTGCCTTACATTTTTGGCTAACTGATCCATCCCTGCTTCTTCAAACCTTCGGGTTAACATGTCCATTCGCTTAACAACATTGTCTGACTTTCCATCCCCAATATCTTGCCAAATGTTTTCATTCATTCGATATAAATTAAGCATCCTGACCGCTTCTAAAATAGAGGCAGGCATCGTGATGGGCTTTGACAGTTGTGCATCTCTGCTGTTGGTTTGAATTTCATGCGACACTTTCATGGCAAAGCCGGGCGGGTTAGCGTTTGGAATTTCGGCCGAAATATGCAACGGAATAGTGATTTGTGTACCAGCTGTGACTTCAGAAACTTCGATTTCTGCAAGAATGCTTAATGGTGTTCTCCCCTCAATGGCTCCAGCAGAAATTTGTTTATCATTCATTTTCAAAGGCTGAAAAAATGGGGTTAGCTTAAATACTTGGCGAATCGATAAATTTTCTGGCAAATCAAAACTGATCCGTGTGTTATGAGCATAGATCGTACCTAAGCTTTGAATTCTTTGCCGAAGCAGGTGGATTACTTGTTCAGGTTCTTGAATATAGC
This sequence comes from Anaerolineae bacterium, assembly GCA_045105475.1. GTDB lineage: Bacteria > Chloroflexota > Anaerolineae > Promineifilales > Promineifilaceae > WTJY01. The sequence goes on along the minus strand of JBGCDP010000284.1, from coordinate 269 downwards.
CTGACTGACCACCAGACATACTAACTAGACCATCTAGAAACGTGTCATTCCACTCATCTCCAATACCAAAACCGCTAATTCCAATCCCTAATTGAGCTGCTTTTTCTGCTAATTCTAAACACAGTTCAGAGTCACCATAGGTATGACCATCTGTTAGTAAAATAATATGGTTGACATGTTTATTTAAGTCAGCTTTACGAATTTCTCGATACGCGGCCGCCAAGCCTTGGAATATTTCGGTGCCACCTGATGGAATAATGCCATTGATT
>JBGCDP010000283.1:0-17847 GCA_045105475.1 Anaerolineae bacterium | reverse complement strand
TTTGCGCCACAGTGGTTTTATACCGTATGCAATCTTTTAGTTGTCATCGGCGTGATTGGTCTATTGCTCAAATTAACCAAAGGAAAACGAGACGCCAAGAGTGGCATCATTTTGCCAGTTTTGATGGTATTCGTCACGATGATTCTACTCATCCGCTGGACGATCATCTCCCCTGCGTTTCAGGGGAGGCTGCTGTTTCCGGCTCTAATCGGAGTCAATGTTTTGTGGGTGATGGGACTAAAAGTAATGAGTGACCGGTGGTCAGTGACCAATCATCGCTGGCAGCCTGTTCCAGTTCTCTCTGCGCTCTTTTTTCTGGTGATGGCAGCACTCATTCCGTTTACCCACCTCGCACCAGCATATGCTTATCCAGAACCCACAACGGTTCCGGCCGACGCTGAGTTTGGCCCCATCACCTACACAGACGAAAATGGAGAGTCGATTTCGCTGGTGGGGGCTGAATTAGAGCCGCGACAAACGGCCGTGCCCAGCGATCAAGTTGGGGTAGCTGTCACGCTTTACTGGACCACCGAAACAGGTGTATCAACCGACTATGTGACGGCCGTGCATGCGCTTGGCCGTGAGTTTAAGTCAGTTGGGCAGGTTGACCGACATCCAGGCTGGGGAATGTGGCCACCCACACGCTGGCAAGCGGGCGAAGTTTACGCAGACCCATACCATGTGTGGCTCAACCCTGGCAGCAAGGCCCCTTCTTTGTTGCAGCTGGACGTGAGCGTCACAGATACATCTGGCCCCAAAAATCGCATTTTAACCCCAACAGGCGTTGATGGCTCTGAACTTGAATTGGTCCTTGTTGGCGAAGCCAAGCTAGGCGTTGAAGAATATCCACCTGAAACATTGGGGCCGCAATCGCCCGTCTCCTTTGCTGATTTTATCGAATTGGAAACGATGACGATAACTGGGGAGTTTGCGGCCGGAAACGAGCTCCTCATCGATTTGTATTGGCGTGCCAAGGGAGCACCCAGCAAAGATTACACTGTATTTGTGCAGCTGGTAGACAATGAAAACAATTTACTCGTCAGTGGAGATGGGCCGCCTCTAAATGGAGATTATCCAACAAGTTGGTGGGCAAACAACGAGATGATTGCAGATCGAAAATCGATTCAAATTCCGGCCGAAATCGAGCCGGGCACCTATAAGCTACTGGTAGGCATGTATGACCCACTGTCACCAACGGGCGAAAAGTTACCCCGTTTAGATAACAATCTTTGGGTTGAAACTGAAATCGAAATCCGCTAACTCTTATCGATAATCTGATGCAAGCGTTCCAGCTCAGCCTGCTGCGTTTTGATTAGATCGAGCATTTCCCGATTGACTTGCTCCTGCTGATTTGCCACATATCGCACCCCCCACTTTGCACCGACGCTGTACCATAGCTGCCGAATTTTCCCGATTACTCCATAGCTAAAGTCAAATTCAGCCAAACCCATTTGGCTTTCTAAGTGCTCAATTCTTGAAGATAGCTCTGTAAATCGTTGGCTTTGCTCGATGTGATCGCGCGATTGCCCCGGCCGCAGTCTAACTGAACTGTAGCGGTCCCATTCAACAAAATCGGCTGCATTGTGCGGCACACGCTGAATGGCTAAGTCTGCGATTAGCCTTTGCATCACTTGATCGGCTTGGGGCCCTTTCCAGCAGGCAAGATTAAAGTAGTCGTTAAGCAAATAACCAACCGCATCAAACGTATCGGTGTCATCGATAATCATCCGGTGCGAAAAACCGGCCTCGTCTAATTCTGCGAGCAGCTCATTCTCAACTTCAAGCTCTGGAGTGATTTCAACTAACACCACAGCGTTTTCAAGCTCGCTCAACCAGCTCCGGCCGCCACGCAACACCTGAACCTCGAACCCTTCTACATCAATCTTGATCAAAGTCGGCCGTTTTCTGTCAGCTTCTTCCAAAACAGCGTCAAGCGTTTTAACTTCGACCGCCCCAGACGGGGCTGTATTCTCACGGTGAACAAACGAATGTCCCCCTGCGTTGTCGTTCGTGGTTCGATAAAGCGTCAGCTCACCCGGTTTGTCACTAATGCCAATCGGGTGAAACTCAACTTCGATTTGGTTGTCAGCACAGTTTTGTTGGAGCTGCTGAAAAATAGTTGGCTCAGGTTCAAATGCGATTCGTTTTTGATTGAGGTTTGTGGCTGCAAAACCGGCCGCCAATGTATGTAATCCGATGTTGGCTCCCACATCAACAAAATCAAAGCCAGCCCCGACACATTCGGTCACAATCCGAATCAGATTGGGTTCGTAAACCCCGGTGTTGAAGATATGTCGGCCGATATTTTCTTCTGGATCGATTGTCACAAATCCATTCAAATAGGGAACTTTTTTCAGCATTCAGTCTCGTAATCAATTGTTTTTGACCAAAGTTGATCAGGCCGAGGATTGTAGGTGGCTTTAAAACGAGACGCAAAACTCCACACAGCAAAAAAGGCACCCCCACGGATGCCTTTTTCAAGTCTATATGCAATTCACTAAAATTTATTGAGCAGTCTAGTTTACAGGAGTAATTGTCACATGGATATAGTTCTCTGGTAGGATATCGGCCAGGCCTGTCACAACGCCACCTTGGCTTGGGCCGCTGTTTGGCCCCGCCTGGCGTGGCGCTTGGTATGAACCAAATCCGGCCGGTTGGTCAACTTCTGTCCCAGCGTCATAGGTACGGATGTGGTGGGTCACATTGCCCACAATCGGGTTACCAGCGCTGTCGAATAGCGGCAGGTTTTGGACTGAGAAGAACCAGTCGTTTGTTTGGACAAACATCGCAGCCAGTGAAAGCTGGTCCCCAGACGAAGCGACAATCTCAAATGAGTAGTTACCACCGTTCGGGAAGATTGGTCCTGGACCATTCGCACCTCGGCCGATTGCAGCCGCACCTTTGTTGGTCGGCGCCAATTCAGCAACCAAAGCGCCCGGACCACCATCTTCAGCCAATGCTTCAAGTCCGGCCGAAGCCCGTTGTCCACTGGTAAAGATCGGATTTTGCTCAGTGCCGACAGCCCATGCCACAGGGGCAATTGGGGTGTTTGCACCGGTATATGGTTTTAAGCTGTTATATAAAATCGCTGGATTGCCATCTTCGGCCAAAGCTTCTAAACCTTGTCCCCAATCGGCTTGTCCTCTGGCAAATAGTGGCCCTGGAGCAACATGGGTAACCGCAACACCTGGAGCCAATGGAGTTGGTGCAGCAGCACGTTCAGACACGTTCTTGATATTGAGCACAAACCGGCCGCTGCCAGATGGGGTCAGTGTGACTTCGACATAGTTAGCGATGGTACGGTCAGTGATTTCACGAACAGCACGGCCGTTAAGATCAGCTGGTCCGGTATCGGCTCCCGCTTGGCGTGGCGCTTGGTAAATCCCCTCACCGACAGCTTCATCAATTTCTGTGCCTGAATCCCACAGACCCACATAAGCGGTTACATCACCACTTTTTGGCGTTCCATCTGCATTATAAAGCGGAATACCTAACTCATTTGGTGCGAAGAACCAGTCGTTGGTTTGCACAAACATCGTCGCGAATGATACGCGGTCACCAGGTAGACCATGTACGACAGTCTGATACGAACGGCCGGGCAATAGCGGCCCAGGTGCATCGTTCCCCACCGGGGTGTTGAATACGCTAAGGTCTTTAAATTTGAAGCGACTGACATTGTCGACTGAAACGATAAATCGTTGTCCATCCGCTTGGGCCGATGGGGTAAACGGGGTGGCTAGAAATAAGCCAAACAAGGTCAATGCGACCATAGCTGTACCTGCAATTTTCTTAAACATTTTGTCTCCTTGAGGATTCTGGTGATCGATTTTCATGAATTCAGAATCGCGTTTAATTCGGTCAATGCTGCTTTGACCCAGAGACCGGCCGATGTTTTACGCAGGTTCCGGCCGACTTAATTCTTTTGTAACGGCTGATGTGAATCTGTAAGCTCACGGAAACATTTGAGGGGGAACGTAAGCGCCCTGAAAGATTTGGGAGTTAAACGACTAAAGGAAAATCAATATTGGGCCAAGGTCCCTTCAATACGGGCGCGGTTAACGGCCTGGCGAAATATCCATAAAGCGATGGGAAACACAACCACAGCAAAACCGATCAATATCAATAGGTCGGGCCAAATTTCAGCAAAACCCGCTCCGGTTAGCAAAGTTTTACGCATGGTACGCAGTGAGTAGGTAATTGGTAAAACGGCCGAAATCGGCTTCAACCAATCTGGCAGTAGCTCGATAGGATAATAAACGCCGCCAAAAAGTGATGAAACGCTGCCGATGAGCGATGTGACAGGGTCGCCCCGCTTAATCACCATGATCACCCCGGCCGCAATAATGCCTATCGCCGCAAAAGAAACAATCGAAATGAGAAGGCAAACGATGGCTGGCAGCCAATTAGCTTGCGACAAGTCCATCCCTAATGCCAAGCCTAACCCGATATAAACCAAGACTCGAAACGTCGTGAAGGCATAGTTCCAAGCGGCCGAGCCGATGATAATGCGCGAAACGGGGGTCGGGCTCATCAACATCGCTTCAAGCGTGCCGGTCGTTTGAGCCTGGCGCAAACTGCCAGCAAACCCGTTTAAGCCTAAACCGAAGTAGCTGTTGAAAGCGATCCCCAATAAAACAAAAGCAAAGTAGTCGCCGCCAAACTCACCCAGCATCGGCTGGGCGGTCGGGCCGACTAATTTTGCAATAAAGAAGAATGTAAATCCTCGAAAAAAGATCCCGACAAAGCTCAAAACAAACGCAGACCGATAGCTGATCTGCGTCAGAAAGTCGCGTCTGATAAATGCGGCAATGAGTTTCAAGAGATTAGGTAGTGGGGCAGGTTACTTTGACCCTAATTCAACTGACTTTTCGTAAGCGGCCCAAATGCAATCGCTCAAAATAGCCCGCATGCCACCTTCTTCAAGGGCGGCTAATCCGGCCGCAGTTGTGCCGCCAGGGGACGTGACGTTATTTCGTAGCTGCGCCAGATGTAAATCAGACTGTTGAGCGTAAGTTGCGGCTCCGATGACGGTTTGAAGCACCAGCTCTTTGGCAACCGGCCGAGCCAATCCCAACTGAACCCCGGTATCAACCATCGCTTCTAACATCAAAAAGACATAGCCTGGGCCTGATCCATTGATCGCAGTAGACATGTCTAAGTAATGCTCACCATTGGCAAAAACCGCACGGCCGAAAGATGAAAGGACCGCTTGTGCCTGATCTTTTTGTTCGGCTGATACAGCATCGGTGGCGGTCCACATTGTCATCCCCTGTCCGATTTGGGCGGGTGTATTTGGCATTGAGCGAACAACGGCCGGGTGACCGGTGCCAGCGGATAATGTTTCAAGCGTCGTCCCCGCCATAATTGATATGACCAAACTACTTGCTTTAATTTTCCCCTGAATATCAGGCACAATCGAATCAAAGTATTGAGGCTTTACTGCCAGAATTAAAATATCTGCTTCGGCCGCAATTGTCCCGTTATCAACGGCCGGCTGCACCCCATATTTTTCTTGTAATTCCAGCGTGCGTTCACGCCGAATATCGGCCGCGGTGATTAAGGCCGCATCTACCCCTTCTTTGATCAGGCCCGCCATCATCGGCTCTGCCATGTTTCCACTGCCGATAAATCCTATTTTCTTTTCTCCGAGCATACGTTTTTTCCTCTCTTCTCTTTTTCTATTCTCTTAACCTAACCGAAATACCAGTCTAATATCGGCTGGCCCCACACCAACATGATCATACCCGCTACTGCCAAAAACGGGCCGTACGGCACATAGCTATTGCGATTAACGATGCGGAAAAGCAGCAACAAGCCGCTTAAAATTCCACCGATTAGGATACCCATGACAAGGGTGGGAATAATAAATTTGAAGCCCAGCATCGCTCCCATCGTCATTGACAAAGTGACATCACCAAAGCCCAAGGCACCCTGCCCAAAAAAGCGTTCCCCGATCCAGAAGAAAAGGAAAAACATCGCAAACCCTGTCAGCGCACCCACGGCCGCCAAGCGGATATTGTTGTCAGGCAAAAACCAGCTTAGAGCAAATATAGCAATCAGCGTTGTCGGCACTGTCACAACGTGCAGAATTAAGCGATGCTCAATATCGATAACGATAACCAAGATTAGAATGCTCAAATAGAGGCCGATGATTAAGAAGCGGGGCAAATTGTCAGTTGAAATAAAAAGTGGAAGTAGGCCCCAGACTAATGCGGTACCCAATTCAGTTAGAATCGGCCGTTTACCCTCTGACTCACCACAGTCTGGGCATTGGCCCCCGTGGAACAAATAGCGGCCGATACCCAGCCAGCCGGTCACCGGATAGCGGTGTTCACATTTTCGTGTGGGGCAGTGGGGCAAAGATGGCATGCGCCGAGCAGGCAGATCATCAGACAAAGCATTGATAATCCCCCCAATTAATAGACCGATAATAGCGAAAATTAAATAATTCATTATGTCGATTATAACGAATTGAAGGTGGCAAAAGTAGGTTCCCCGTTATAATCGGCCCATGAAATTTGGGCTAATTTTTAGTAAACAGTTGACATCCCAAGCCAATCTCATGCTTACAGAGGTCGGCCGGATTGCGACTGGCCTCAAACAATCGGTTTATCTGGTGGGTGGAGCCGTACGTGATGTACTGTTAGAACGTTCGTCTAACGACTTAGATTTTGTCACGGAAGGGGACGGGATCAAGCTGGCCCAAGCTGTGTGCCAGCAGCTGGGTGGTGAACTCACAACGCATGACCGGTTTGGCACAGCTGTCTGGACGCCACCAACTGAGTTATTCAATTTCACCATCGATTTTATAACCGCCCGCAAAGAGACTTACGCACACCCGGCCGCCTTGCCTAATGTCTCACCGTCTCACATGGGGGATGATTTAATCAGACGTGACTTCACGGTCAATGCCCTCGCCGTACGCTTAGATGGTAAATATTTTGGGGAGCTAATAGACGGCCATGGTGGCCAAGCAGACCTTAATAACAAACTCATCCGCATTCTGCATCCGCAAAGCTTTGCAGATGATCCGACCCGCATTTTCAGAGCGGTGCGCTATGCCAACCGTTTGGGCTTTACGCTATCAGCTGAAACAGCTTCTGCTTTACAGGGCAATATCGACAAAGTCGAACTATTGTCGGCCGACCGTCTGCGGCATGAGTTTGAAAAAATCTTAGGCGAAGTTGAACCGGCTCCGATTCTAGAAGCGCTCGATGCTTTGGGCGTTTTGGCCCAAATTTCTGATCAGATGCGATGGGACGCTAAATCAGAGGTTGCCTTTAAACAATTGGGGTCTCTTCTCCAAGCTGAGCCAGGCAAGTCGGCCGTTGTTGAATCAGACACAACAAGTTTGCGCTTCTTAAGCTGGATTTGCACCCATGCCGCTCCTAAGCAGACAGCAGACGCCTTTGCCCAGTCACTCAACTTTTCGGCCGATTTGCGCCAAGATTTAGAAAATATCACCCAGTTTCTAAAGCCCAATCAAACTTTAGAAAACAATCCAGCCCCCGGAACAGTCGAAAAAGCCTTTCGTAAATTGTCTGCCACCCAACTGACTATTTTGCAGGTAGTCGACTATCTACCCACAGACGTACAAGCTTTAATCAAAGTTTATTTTACTGAGTGGAGACAAATCAAGACGTTTATCGATGGGAATAAGCTAAAGCAAATGGGATTGCCACCTGGGCCACGGTACAAAATCATCCTTGATGCGCTTTTGGAAGCCAAGCTCAACGGGAAGGTCAAAACTGAGCAAGATGAAATTCAGCTTGTAGAAACCCTAATCGGTTAATTAAATAGAAAGCCTAAGGCCATTGGCGTTAGCCAAGAATAAAAATCTACTGGCAAATAAAAAAAGCGCTCCCGAAGGAACGCCTTTTTAAAGAAAGGAAAGGTTAGTCTTACCGCTTATTCTGGCGGAAGCGTACTCATCACTTGATCAATTTTAATGTCATTGATTAGCACCGGTTGAGCAGGATATGATTGACGGCCGAGCTTTGTTAAAACAACACCGCCTAATCCCACACAGAAAAGTGTAAAAGTTAAAAGACCTGTAATGCCGGGCAAAGCAGAGGCAAGTATGCCTAGACCAAAGGTCAGAAGACCTGTCCCGATACCAGCAATAAGTGGCTCATTCATCCGGCTAGAAAAACGTTTCGCCACAAGCGTGCCTACCGAGGTCCAACCGATTAGAGAAATCGCCCCTAAGTAAAATGCTCCAGCAAAGCCGAGGAAAACACCTAGCCCACAAACCAATGTGAGTATGGCAAGTAATGGAACCCAGACGACTGAGGTCAAGATCAAGAATGATGACCCAGCAATCGCGGTTAAAATTCCGATGCCACCGGCCGCGTATGGATTGTGTCGAACCGCACTGCGGACTTCATACATCCGGTCAGGAATAACTGAGGTAGCTAGCCCTGCGATAACGCCGACAACAATGGCGGTAAACGCCATACTGACGGCCGCAGCAAATATATTTCCTGCTCGACCAGATTCAATAACAAACGCTTCAGATGACGGAGCGCTTAATTCGCCTAAAGTTGCAAAGTCTTGTAATGCCTCAAGGCTAAATTCTGATGAAACTGGGTTAAAACAACTATGTGATTCATCAATAGAGCCACCTAAAAGCACACAGTCCCCATTAATGATTGCGTCTGAAGAAATGTCCAAATCGCCGCCAATAACAGCAACATTGCCAGAGACGGTACCATCCATCTCTACATCGCCACCTAAGACGATTAAGTCACCATTAATGATGCCGTCTAGCTCAAGCTTGCCCCCAAACACAGCAACGTCCCCATTGACTGTTGCTCCGTTTTCAATGGTCGTATCACTATAAAGTGTCAGATCCTCATTGATCGTTTCACCGCTTTCAATTTTATCCCCTGACCCCGATGCGAACACAACTGTTGGTACAGCAAGTATAAACAAGGCCAGGACGCCGATTATCTTTTTAATTTTCAAAATCTATTCCTGTAACCCGACTTTAATTTCAACTACGGACTGGTGCTGGTGTTAGTGAACCGACCATCCGTCGATATAACCCGTACCATAGAAAAATGCTGCTAAACATAACCACAGGAATGCCCAATGCAATAGGGCGTTCTGCCGAATAATCAACAAGCCCAGTCACAAGTTGCGCTAGGCCAGAAAGAATCGCTTCTGTCAATCCCAAAACAGCAGTTTGCGCTGGCATATTGGAAAACAAAAATGTGATCAGGGCCAAAGGAGCTAGCCCGATAATAATTACTAAGGCACCTACTAACCCGGCAGACCATCTGCGCACTGTTAAGTTAGGCAGCTGGTTCATGGTGTTCTGTACAAAATCGGCTGGAGGTTCAACCATTTCTGGTTTAGAAAAAAGTGAATCAACCGCCTGCATAGCAGATAATTCGTCGGCCAAATTTTGGTCTTTTGCTAAATAAACTTCAAGCTCTCGCTTTCCTGTTTTTGATAGCGTACCGTCAATGGCATCCATCATTAGCGCTTCGATGTATTCTTGTTCGTTTTGGCTTTCTGTATTGTTTAACATCTGATTACCCCCGCTTAGGGTTTATCCTTGGGTGTGATTTATTCTATGAATTTCTAAATTCATTTCTGCATCTACAAAACTTACGCTGAAAGCAACCATTTAGATTGCTCTATCCTAGAACTTGTTACATGACAAAACGCAGTGAATGCAGCTTTGTTCATTGTTTTTCAGTACAACATTAAATTAATAAATGGCTGTACTTTTAATTTATTAAAGGATGGGACTATGATGTCTGCAAAGACATGCCCATTTCGACGCCCGCATCGGCCAGATGTTTACGTGCACGAAAAAGTCGTGACTTGATTGCACTAACAGTTGTTTCCATCGCTTCTGCAATTTCTTCATATGAAAGATCGTACCAATAGCGGAGTACAACCGCTTCACGATATTCATCTGGCAATGCCGTTAATAGTTGCTGAACCAAGATTTCTCTTTCGCTCGCAACCGCACTAGCTTCTGGACCAGAACCTTTCTCTGACATCAAAGCCGGATGCGAAGGCAACGGCTCATCAATTGATAACAAGATGGCACGCCGCTTGCGGAGGAGGTCGATACAGTAGTTAGATGTGATTGTTAACATCCATGTACTGAATTTATGCGCTGGGTTATAGCTATGGAGCCTTGTCCATGCGCGAATAAACGCCTCTTGCGCAGCTTCTTCTGCTTCCCGCGAGTTGCTTAACATGCGGTACGCAAGGTTATAGACCGGTCGCTGAAACGCGCCGACTAACTTGCCAAATGCGGCCCTGTCGCCTTCTCTGGCTTGGCTAAGCCAAAGCGCTTCTAGCTCTCTTTGACTCATTTCATGTTCGTTGTCACCTTTTGTCACTACTGGAGAGTATAACTTAACTGGTGACAGGCTGGCGCCTGAACCTTGATTCATTGTTTTTAACCCTTGACCTGCTGAGATTACCATTACCTTTATCCGTCTATTCTGGACGATAGTGTTCGGAGCCAGAATAGGTAAAACTGCTTGAGATTACAGGAAATACCTGCTTTTAAAACTATTTACGGACAGGTTTCAAAAAAGTTGCACGAGTTTGAAGTGATTTTATATTGTTGGCTATATCGATAAGGATTTTGTAAATTTAAAAGGTCGCTATTGGGGTTTATTGAGGTTAATAAGGCTTTAGGCAATATCTATAGAACTTATGGAAACAAAAAGAGCAGAATGACATATATCATTCTGCTCAAATTTCATCATTAAAAAGTTTTGGTTTAAAGCTTTTTAATCGGCCGCAACTTGTTGCTCTACCTGCATATCCAGCAAATCAGAAATCGGAATATGACAGCGGATTCGATGGTTGATTGCACCCTGCGGAGTCACCCATTCCGGCATCGTCGTGTCGCAAATATCACCAACTCTTACCGGACAGCGCCGTTGGAACGGGCAGCCTGTCGCCGGTGGAGAGCTTTCAGGTGTGTCACCGCCTAACAAGATCGGCTCCATATCCGGATCTGGTTCTAGAGCCGCCCCCAACAACATCTGAGAATAGGGGTGGAATGGTGGTGCATAAATTTCGTCTACGGTTCCTACTTCACACAAGCGACCTTGATATAGCACGGCTACACGATCTGCAAAAGCGCGAACAACGGCTAAATCATGCGTAATAAAGATGTACGTTGTCCCATGCTCTTTTTGCAGGTCAGCGAGCAGATCAAGCACAGCAGCTTGAACAGATACGTCTAGGGCGGAAGTCACCTCGTCACACAACACGACCTCAGGGTCGGCCGCAAAGGCGCGCGCAATCGCTACACGCTGCTTTTCGCCCCCTGACATTTGACCCGGGTAACGGGTTAGGTAACGATGCCCCAATCTCACTCGATCAAGCAGCTCTTCTTTGCGTCGTTCCCGATCTTCGGCAGTCATTTCAGGGAAGTACAGTTTAAGCGGCTGATCTAAAATTTCAGTTACTGAATGGCGCGGGTTTAAGGATGCATCCGGATTTTGGAAAATCATCTGGATCCGTTTACGCAAACTCATCGGCCGATCATCTACGTCTGTTGTGAGGTCAAACTTCTCAAACGTAATCGCTCCATCTTTGGCTGGAAGCAGCCCAGAAATAGTCCGTACAATCGTTGATTTACCGCTACCTGATTCACCAACTAAGGCAACTGTTTCACCACGATGAACCGTTAGGTTGATGTCGCTAACAGTCGCTGGTGGCGGAACGACTCCCATCCACTTATCGAGCAGGCCGGGCTGATAGTATGAAATATCAACGTCTGTGATTGTAATGGCTGGCTCAGTTGAAACTTTGTTTGTTACTGCTTGATAAACATCTTTCAGCTCTTCTTTAAAGTTACCCTCTGTCAATTTGTCCCAATGGTGACAGCGCGCTAAATGGTCTTCAACTCGACCGTCTTTACCAACCGATCTTTCAACCGATTCAAAAGCAGGCGGCTTCTGGCTACAAATTTCTGTGGCATACGGGCAGCGGGGTTCAAAATGACAGCCAGGCAGCGTAGCAGGCAATGGTGGCTGCCCTGGCATCGATTTTGGAATACCGGACAGTGTCAGCCGTGGAATAGATTCGAGCAGACCGCGCGTATATGGATGGGCCGGCGTTTTAAAAAGCTGAGCGGCCGTGGCATCCTCAACCTTCTCACCCGCATACATCACCGAAATTCGGTCACTCACCCGAGCAATTACGCCCAAGTCATGGCTGATGTACATCATGGCGGTTCCCATCTCTTTGACCACATCACGTAACAGCTCAAGAATGTGTGCCTGTGTGGTCACATCCAACCCGGTTGTAGGCTCATCAAGAACCAACATGTCAGGGTTCCCAGCCAAGGCCATGGCGACAGCAACACGCTGCTGCTGCCCACCTGAGAGCTCATGCGGATAGCGAGTGGCCATCTCATCTGGAGATGGCAGCTGCACCTGTCCTAAGAGCTCTACGGCGCGAACTCTGGCCGCCTCGCCTGAAATCTTCGCATTGAGTTCAAGCGCTTCCATAATCTGCTTGCCGACACGGAGCGTAGGTGTCAATGATTGACCAGCGTTCTGCGGAATAAGGGCGATACGGGTTCCACGTATCGCTTCCATTTCTTTTGCTGATAGGCTGAACATATCAATCCCTTGATACATGACCTGGCCGCCCAATATTTTACTACCGGAACGCAGAAACCCCATCATCGCTTGACCCAGCGTACTTTTACCACAGCCAGACTCTCCAACTAAGCCAAGCGTTTCACCTGGCTCAATTTGAAGGTTGACGTTTCGCAAGACATGCACAAGCTTGCCATATTTGGTGTGATAACCAACTGATAAATCTTTAATATCAACGAGCTTTTGGCTCATACTGGTGCCCCCTGACTACGATCTAGGCCAAGTGCTTTGGCGAGTGCATCGGCAAATAAGTTAATGCCCACAATGAGTGAACTCAAGAACAAAATAGGGCCAAAGGTCGCCCAAGGTTGAAGCTGCAAAATGCTTCGGCTTTGTGAGATCATCAATCCCCAGTCGGTTCTTGCATTGCTTGGCGGAACGCCAAAGCCTAAGAACGACAGAGAAATAAATGCCAGTAACATCCATGACCAACGCATGGCCCCTTCTACTAAAAGGACGTCGAGGACATTGGGCAGTAGTTCGCGAAGCATGACGGTAATTTTCTTTTCACCACGGGCACGGGCTGCTAAAACAAATTCTCGGGTTACATAGTCCTGGGTTGCGGCTCTAGCAACTCGAATGACTGGGATGCCGTAGAAGAACCCTAATGTGAGCATCTGAATCCATGGATCTGTACCGACGATTCCAACGATGAGCAATAAGAACAGTAGCCAAGGGATCGCCAGAAAAGCATCGACAAGCCGCATCATAATCTCGTCGGCCCGGCCGCCCAGAAATCCAAGCATGATGCCGACAAAGCTTCCCCAAAGCATCGCCATGGTTGTTCCAAAAATCGTAACGGTTAGCAATGTCCGGCCGCCTAGAAGGGTCCGTGCAAAGACATCACGACCTTGTGAGTCCCCGCCAAACCAGTGCTGCATACCACTGGTATATTTTTCCGGCCGTACACAATCATGTGCACCAATGCCAAACACACTTAAAGCACAGCTTGAATAATGGCTGATTGAGCTTTCTTGATTACGGCCGGCTTCACGTGTAAACGGGTCCTGCCGCATTGCACCGGTGATATAAGGAGACAAAAGCGCAAGTAACACATGAAATACGATTATAAAGAAGCCGATCTTTGCACTTGTCGAACGGCGCAAATTATCAACCGTTTCCATAAACGGCGTTTTTCTCTTTGTAGTTGCTTCCTCTTGTTTTAAATCTTGAAGTTCTGGGTTTAGAGCTGTCATTTTCAAATTCCTTTTAGGCTGTGAACACTCAGCCAGCAGTTTTCGTACTATTTATCTACTGACGATGAGTTTAATGTCCACGAGCTGTGCGCAAACGAGGGTTAAGCAAAAGTGACAAAAGATCCGCAATTAAGTTAATGCCAACATACGTTCCGGCCAAAATAATGGCGATCGCCTGAACCAAGGCCAAATCACGATCACTAATTCCATTGATCATTAAATTACCAATACCTGGAAAGTTAAAAACCTGCTCAATGATAATGACTCCACCTAGTAGCCATGCGATGGTGAGTGCCACGATGTTAATCGTAGGCAACATCGCATTAGGTAGTGCATGCCGAAAAACAATGCGCCAAGCGGGCACACCTTTTAAACGAGCCATCTGAACATAATCGCTAATCATAACGTCGATCATACTCGTACGGACAAGACGCAAGATGTGCGCCACCATAACCAGTGTGAGTGTAATGACAGGCAAAATAATAATTTGGAAAAATTCTAAATCTATCGGAGCATCGCTGGGCATCGTGGCGATCCCCTTAAACCATTTAAGCCGTATGGCAAAGATATAAACCAATATGGTGCCTGTCACAAATTCAGGCAGCGTCATCCCGAAAATTGAGATAGTAGACACAACAATATCTGGCCATTTGTCTCGTGTTAAAGCTGCAAACACGCCTAAAAAGATGGCTAACGGGATACCGATAACCGAGGCGGTCATCGCCATAACAATGGTATTGCGGAGTCGATTTCCAAGAATTTCACTGACAGGTTTATCCCTAACAAGTGAATCGCCAAAATCGCCCTGAACGATGCCACCAAGCCAGCGGAAATAACGCTCATACGCTGGTCCGTTAAGATCAAACTCTTCACGCAGCGCGGCTAAACTCTCTGGGGTTGCATCCCGGCCGAGATAGGCACTGGCCATATCCCCCGGCAACGCCTCTACCGAAATAAATACGATAAGCGAGACAATAAAGAGGGTCAGCAGGGCCAATAAAATTCGTCTACTGATTAAAGAAAGCATATGGTTTTTCCTTTTTGTTTTGTATGTACATTCTTTCTATCTAGATCAAGATAGGGTTCAGTACAAATCTTCCAAATGTTGTATTCATTAAATCGTGCTGGTCGATTCACGAATGACGAGTTCGATATCAAGAATGACCGGAGGGAAGTCCTCATCCGGCCGGGCAATCATTTCCATTAAGCGCTTAAAGGCAATTCGGCCGACGTCGTAGCCTTGAATACGCAGGGTTGTTAACGTTGGCGTAATAAATGAAGCAAACTCAGTATCGTCATACCCGACAATTGAGACATCATTCGGCACCGAACGCCCTAAGTCTGCACAGGCCTTCATCGCCCCCAAGGCCATTAAATCATTATAAGTAGCAATGGCCGTTAAATTTTTGTGGTGGGTTAAAAGGCGGTACGCAGCTTCATAACCGCCTTTCAAATTAGTATCACCCTGTGAAACCAGTGTTGGACAGTAGTGGAGTCCACGTTTTTCTAGCGTCTGCTTATACCCCCATACATGCCGAACCGAATCGACTTCACCCGGCCGGGTAATCAAGCCAATCTGTTTATGCCCAGCCCCAATAAGATATTCAACGGCAATTCGGGTAGCTCTTTGCGAATCGGTTGTGATCGATGAGATATGCTTGGCTTCAAAGTTACGATGAACAACAATAATGGGGCAATCACTGTCAGCAAAAGTAGCTAATGTCTTCGCTGGCAACCGAGGAGAGGCAATCACAATCCCGTCTACATTTTCAGCCGCTAGTGATTTAAGTGCTTCAAGCTCTTTTTCAGCAATATTGTCAGAGTTACGGAGAAAAACGTTGTGATTTTGTTCTTCAGCAACGTCATGTAAGCCACGTACCACGTTTGCATGGGCTGGATCTGTAATATTCCCGATAATTAAACCAATTGTTTGTGATTGGCTGCTGGCCATCCCTCTAGCCAAGCGACTCGGCCGATACCCCAAGTCATCTATCGTTTCGAGAACACGATCACGTGTATGCACACTAATACCGTCCATGCCATTCATAGCACGGGACACTGTTTGGCGTGAAACACCCGCCTCGCGGGCAACATCATCAATCGTGGTTCGCTTCTTCATCTCTTCTTAAAATATAATGCACTGTTTACGTGAACGCTCACGGTCAGTGTACCTCAACGCATCAAGAACGCAAACTGAATACACTCCCAGCTAACTCCAAAAAATCATAGCTCAAAATTAGTTTATTAAACGTCCTTCCGCAGAAGGAAAGTAGCTTTAGAGCCCTTAAATTGTTAATTGAGAGTAGATGAATATTGACTCGAATTATATGATTTATATTTGACAATGCTTTGCAAATTAGGTATACACCCAAGCTCTTGAACGTGAGCGTTCACTCAGGTTTGAGGTTTGTGGGTGATTCTATCAATTTCAAAAAATCATCTGCGCCTATAAAAATTGTGAAAGCTCTTGTATTCAAAGACATTTTTTTGTTTGTTGTATAAATTTTTTAAGGAGAATTTAAATGAAGAAGTTAGGATTGTTCATCGTACTTTCGATGCTCACACTTGCGGCTGTTGCTTGTCAACCACAAGTCGTTGAGGTTGAAGTCACCCGCGAAGTCGAGAAAGAAGTCGAAGTCGTTAAAGAAGTCGAAGTTGTCAAAGAAGTTGAAAAAGAAGTTGAAGTTATTAAAGAAGTCGAGGTCGAAAAAATTGTTGAAGTTGCGGCCGAACTCGGCAACCGCGGCACCTTCCGTATCTCTCATGGACTAGCATGGGGTGGTACTGAAAACATGAATCCGGTTGACAGCGGCCGTTTACAACCAGCAATTTCAATGGTCTATGACGGTTTGGCCAGCGTAGGCTCAGACGGTGCCCCGACCCCATCATTGGCTCAAAGCTGGAGCGCAAATGACACAGCCAACGTTTGGACTTTTGTCCTTCGTGAAGGTGTTCAGTTCCATGATGGTTCAGACTTAACTTCGGCCGACGTTAAATACTCTGTTGAGCATTGGCAAGGTGAAACATCAACACTTGCAGGCGGTTTAGGCCTTATCGAAAGCATCGACACACCAGATGATTTCACGGTTGTCATGAACCTAGACCAATCACATGCGGACTTCCCGCTTTTGCTGATGGACTATCGCGCACGCATTATTCCAGAAGGCAGTGCTGACACAATCGCTGAGAGTGGTATTGGCTCTGGTCCTTATATTCTTGAAACACTAGATGTTGAAGGCACCACCGTATTGGTTGCCAATGACAACTACTGGGGTGGCCCTCCAGGCATGGCAAAAATCGAAGTAATCGGTATTGCTGATGCAGAAGCTAGTGTGCAAGCATTCTTGTCAGGCCAGCTGGACTGGATCGACATGAGTTTGCCACAAGCTGAAATCGTTGAAGCACAAGGTGGCTTTAACGTGATTGACTTCCCAACCGGTGCGTGGTCTGCATTTATCATGCGCACAGACATTGCTCCATTCGACAACTTGCCACTACGTCGTGCCATGCGCGTTGTAGCTGACCGTCAAGAAATGGTTGACGTTGCTCTAGGTGGTGCCGGTGTTGTTGCTTGCGACACTCCCGTTAAACCAGACGACCAATATCGTTTCGATCCAGACTGCTCACCAAACCCCGCATTAGCTGAAGAGCTATTGGCTGAAGCTGGCTATGCTGGTGAAACCTTTACCCTTTTCATCTCTGATGTATGTTCTGACTGGACCCCACTAGCTGAAGTTTATCAACAACAGCTAGAGACCGTAGGCGTAAGCATTGAAATCAAAGTTGTTCCATCTGATGGATTCTGGACCGATGCTTGGATGGTAGAACCATTTGTTGCAACCTGCTGGGGCGAACGTCCAGCCGACCAGATTTTGAACGAAGCATTCCGCTCAGGTGCCGTTTGGAATGAAACCTTCCAAGCTAACCCAGAGTTTGATGCCTTGCTTGACCAAGCACGAAGCGAGCTAGATTTCGATGCTCGTAAAGCTGCTTACCAAGGT
>JBGCDP010000282.1:0-9217 GCA_045105475.1 Anaerolineae bacterium | reverse complement strand
TAGCCACGTTCAAGAGCAAGAAGACCTCGTCATTAAAGACCCATTCGTTTGGTGCAACGTCGTCAGGGGTCGCTGTGTGGTACAGAATACCGTCAACGTACCATTTGATGAGATCTGGTTCCCACTCAACCGTAAAGGTGTGGTAATCCTCATAGACCGGTTCATCGAAGGTGTAGATATTGCCAAAGCTTGCGCCACCTGCATAGCCAGGGCCATGAATGGTACCGAAGATTTCGTTTGGCAAACGGCCGACAAACTCCATGAAGTCGATCTCACCCGTTTGCGGCCAGCTAACCACATCGATGTCGGTGCCCAAGCTCCAGAATGCAGGCCAGATGCCTTCACCTGGTGGAACTTTGATACGAGACTCGATACGGCCGTATGCGAACTCAGCTTTGCGCCAAGAAATCAGACGGGCAGATGTGTACTCACATTCACCGTAGTAACAATCACGGCCGCTTTCGTCTTCACGCACGGTGAGAACCATGTTCCCTTCACCGTCTGTCGCAGCATTGGCAGGATCATCTGTGTAGTATTGACGCTCATCGTTACCCCAACCGTTTTTACCATCAGGAGTCACGTCGCCAATTTCATAAGTCCAATATTCTGGATTCGGTGTGGTTCCGGCCGGTTCATTGAACTCTTCAGCCCAAACCATCTCCCAACCTGATGGGCCAGGATCAGCCGCACGATTATCGAGTAGTTCGACCGTTACAGCATCACCACTGTTTTGGCCGTAATACCAGAAGCTCATGCTTTCGGCCGCACTCCAGTCTTCTGCATCAGGGAACTCGCGGCTCAATGCAGCTTGCCCCAACTGAGGCAACTCAACATCGATGTTTTTGATTGATCTTGTCGCGTGTACCCACATCCAGCCGTATTTATTCATCGCAATTGGAATATTTCCACGTGCGGCTGAGCGGTCAGCTTGTCTTTTGTAACGTTCAGCAGATGCGATTGAATTTGAGTTTCCGTCATTTTCAATGGCAAGATCAAGAGCCAAATTTGCGACAACCACATTAGCGGCTAAGAGCGTATCAATCGCTTCTTGAGCAGATGCTTTTAACTCAGCACTTGCACGGCGGTTCTTCACCACACGTTTCAGTGCCTGCACCGCTTTAGCAGAGCTATCAAATACCTTAAAGCCTTTATTGCTATCTAAAAAGTAGCCATCTTCCCAGTTCGCATCAGCAGCACTTTGATTCACATTGTGGATCGCGTTAATGATATTTGCGTTCAGGAAGTTTGTATTGGCCGGTAATAGGGTTTCGAGATCAAGAGCGACCTGAGCAATCGTATCTTGAGGAGAAGCACTACCAGCTGGAGAGAAGTTTAATACCGTCTCAAAAGCATCTTGGCCTGGGATCGCATCAGCGTCCCCGCTTTCAATTTCTTTGGTCTCGATAACACCGTCACCGTCCCACAAAAATGCCCCGTATGAAAAATCTTCGATTAGATTTGGATCTAAAACATCATTTTCCATGATGAAGGCAGAAGCTTGGGTAGCGAACCCGGTTGCTACATTGACAGGGTTGGTCAAGCTCAACCCAATCCGTTCATCACCTTCCCATTTCGTGTCATCAAAAGTCTCGATCGAGAAGGTTAATTCAGATGGACCTCCGTTCACAAACGTTAGGGTGCCGGAGGCTGGTGTATATTCCCGGCCGGGTGTTGCCACCCCAGGGAAAGTTGCATAGTCGACTGAAACTTCAGCAGGATCATCACTGTTTAAAGATCGGTTGAGCTTAACAGTCACATCACCCGTTGTCCCTTCTTCAATGTCGAATCTTGCACTAGCAAAAGTGACTGAAAGGTCAGGGATTACCGCTTCACCATACAGCTCCGCATCATCTACATAAAAGGTTTGTTCACCCGATGTTTCAAGTGCACCCAGTGCCCAACCATGTACTTGTGTTAGGTTAAAGCCGTCATTCGGAGCTCCGTTACCAATCTCTTTACGGTCAAAGGTAGAAAACGGAAGTTCCACAAGCTGCCAGCCGGAAAAATTGTCAGCAAAGGTGACAGAAAAACGTTCAGCATCGTCAGTGGTTGAATCAGGATTACGGTTATCAATGGCATCAACAAAGATTGTTGTACCGGTATTCTGACCGTAGAACCAGAATCTTAATCCACCAAAGCTGCTCCAATCTTGGGTCACCCAAGTGTCGACGGCCGGATTTTCAAAGCTGTGAATAAATACAGCAAAGGCGGTCACGTCAGCGGTAAACGCCATCACACTGTTACCTGCGGCCGAATCTGGCACAGCGGCTGGAGGCGTATCGGTTGTATCAATCGATGAGGTACTGCCACCGTCGGCCACGACGAAGAAGCCGATCGGCACCCCATCTGTATCAGAACCCGTTGGCAAGCCGTTCTCAAAGTCATCAACGATCTGTGTCGTTGGCTCTGGGTCAACAGGCACAAGTGGGCCACCTGATGTGAACACGAATTGGTCAAAATCAACTTCAACCGTTGATGGGTCACCACCGGTTACCCCAGCAATAACGATAACAATTTCATCTAAATTCCCGTCAAAAGTCCCGTCACCGCCCGTGTTTAAGTTAGCGAAGTCGCTGACAGGGGCACTGATTAGGGTCCACTCGTCGTTGTAGTCTGCGCTCGTAAACACAGTATCAAGACGGAATGAATCTTCGGCCGTGTCTGTCCAGCCGTTGCCATCCAGGTCTTCACGAATCGTAATTTCAAGCCTATATCCGTCAGAGGTTGCATTGCTTTGGTTATAGACCCAAACGTTAAACCAAGCATCTGCTGGCAAAACAACTTGCCCCGCATTATCAAAGTTCTTGAATCCGCCACCGTAAAAGTCGCTAGCGGTCCCTTGTCCACCCCAGCCGGTACTGAGATAGTGGGTTCCTTCTTGCGGTCTGTCCGCTTCAGCACCACCGCCGCCACCGGCCGCGTTACCACCGAAGAAGCCCCAGTCGCTTGAGTCACCATCGTTGAAGTCATCGATGACCGCTACAGTTGGTTCTGGGGAAACAATCGGTCCACCTGATGTGAATGAGAATTGATCAAAGTCAAGCTCAACAGTAGATGGATCACCGCCGGTTACCCCTGCAATGACGATAACGATTTCATCGAGATTACCATCAAACGTACCATCGCCACCTGTGTTTAAATTAGCAAAACTGCTAACAGGGGCACTGATTAGAGTCCACTCATCGTTGTAGTCTGCGCTCGTAAATACAGTATCAAGACGGAATGAATCTTCGGCCGTGTCTGTCCAGCCGTTGCCATCCAGGTCTTCACGAATCGTAATTTCAAGCGTGTACCCATCAGAGGTTGCATCGCTTTGGTTATAGACCCAAACGTTGAACCATGGATCAGCAGGTAAAACAACTTGACCTGCATCATCAAAGTTTTTAAATCCACCACCATAAAATCCGCTTGCGGTACCTGCTCCACCCCAGCCTGTGCTGAGATAGTGGGTTCCTTCTTGCGGTCGGTCTGCAGCAGCTCCACCGCCACCACCGGCCGCGTTACCACCGAAAAAGCCCCAGTCAGATGAATCTCCATCATTGAAGTCATCAATAACCGTAGCGGGCAAGGTCGTTTGCGCCTGTATGGGGGCAGATGCAAAGCTAAATAGCACCGCTCCCAACAATATTATAAAAAGTATCCAGGGTTTTCTTTCTGTCATAGTGTCCAACTTCCTTAAAAATAAATAGATTTCATGTCACGTCCACGTCGAACGTGAAGCAGGAAACGATCCCCTCGTTTCATTGAAGATTTTCCCCTCTGCATATGGTGTGGTGTGATTCAATCAGCTTTCCGTGTGTAGGCTCACTATGTGACTCTGTGGGGGGGTAAAAGCGACTTTATAATTATTTTGACTATAATCCGTGAAAACGCTTTCACGAATAGGTTATCTGAAATCAACAATCTGTCAATAACCAAATCCTGATTAAATCTTTTAAATTACCTTTTTGCTGAACTGCAAATGGGTATGGTATTTTAAAAATATGCACAAACGACACCTTTTTTTACTTTTGGCAGCCCTGTTTGCCATGACCGCTTGTTCCACTGGCCTATTTCAACCTGATCCCACTGCGACCCCTTTACCGACAGCAACTCCCATCCCGACAGCAACGCCGGAACCCACGGCCGTGCCTGAAGGGTACATTGAAGGATGGGAATTGGTGTGGCAAGATGAATTTGAAGGCACTGAAATTGATCTGACTAAATGGTCACACGAAGTACACGGCCGCCCTGCCAATCGAGAATTGCAATACTATACAGATTTTCCAGAGAATTCATTTATCGAAGATGGAAATTTAGTCATTCAGGCTCTTGAAGAAAAATATATCGGCCGAAACTACACCTCAGCCCGCATACGCACATTAGGCAAAGGTGATTGGAAATACGGCCGGTTTGAGTCACGCATGCGGTTGCCCGAAGGCCAAGGCATTTGGCCCGCGTTCTGGATGCTGCCAACCGCTTGGAAATATGGGGGTTGGCCTGCCAGTGGCGAAATCGACATCATGGAAATGGTCGGGCACCAGCCTGGCAAAGTGCATGGCACCTTGCATTATGGTGGCTTAGGCAACCGCATTTTCACTGGCGATGATTATGATCTACCGGCCGGTGAAAAGTTTATCGACGACTTTCACGTCTTTGCTGTTGAATGGGAAGAGGGGGAAATTCGCTGGTACATCGATGGTGAATTGGTCCAAACCCAAAATAAGTGGGAAACAAAAAACAAAGAGTTTCCAGCCCCCTTTGACGAAGAATTTCACATCATTCTCAACTTAGCCGTTGGTGGGCAATGGCCTGGCAGCCCAGATGAAACGACAGTATTTCCTCAGCAGTTGGTTGTTGATTATGTTCGAGTTTACCAACGACCCGAGTCATCCGATTAATTAGTAAGTAACTGATCCCCAACAGGAAATCTGAAGGTTTTTTGTTGGGGTACGTATTATGCTTACTCACCTCCATGTTTAATCAAAGCTATCAAGCCAAACGCGGCCGAATCGGCCTTCTCTTTATCTCACCCTGGCTGGTCGGATTTGTGCTGCTTAAACTCGTTCCAATTATCGCCTCGTTTGTCTTTTCTCTCACCGATTTCAACATGCTCAAGCCGCAGAACATTTCGTTCATCGGCTTAGCAAATTATGCAGCCATTGCTAGGGACGAAACGATGTGGGCGGTGCTGTTTTCAACGGTCGGGCTGGCCGTAACAACGGTTCCGCTCCAGCTGGTGTTTGCCTTATGCTTGGCCGCCCTTCTAAGTAACGAGGCGATTGTCGGCCGGAATTTGTACCGCACACTGATCTTCTTACCCAGCATCATTCCAGGAGTTGCAGTCTTCTCTGTTTGGGCCGGATTTGTTGACCCCGGTAGCGGCTGGCTCAATCGGCTGATCATGGAGCCACTCAATCTACCCCCTTACCCCGGCGTGCGCTCAGAGTCCGGCCGGAATTTGCTCATCATTATGCTCTCACTTTGGAACATCGGTCCCTCATTTCTAATCTTGTCTGGTGCGATGATGGGCGTTCCTAAAGAGCTTTACGAAGCGGCTAGAGTCGACGGCGCTGGGCCGGTCTATCGCCTGCTTAATATCACCCTGCCGGTGATTTCCCCCGCTATCTTTTTTAGTCTGCTGATTTCACTAATCACCGTTTTTGGCGGATCGGTTTTGCTCGATCGAAGTATCTCTATTTCAGGTGGCGGGCAATCCCCGATGGATGGCTACATTGCTGAAATGATGTTTGGCAAGCAGGCGCTAGGCTATGCGGCCGGGCTTTCATGGGTCATGTTCGTCATCGTTATGATTGTCACAATATATTTGTTTAAAACGGCCGACAAGTGGGTCTTCTACCCGGTATCTGACTAAAACCATGAGAAATGAAAGCCAAGAAACGGTCGCAAGAAACAATCTTTGGGCATGGGATATAACCGGCAAAGTTTTACTCAATCTTATTGTGCTTTTGGTGGTCATTATTTACCTGTTTCCCATCAGCTACATGCTGGTGACGGCCGTCAAACAAGACAATCAGTTTCAGGACCCAAAAGCTCCGGTTCGCCCTGCTGTGCAGGTAGAAGGTGAGTATGAGGGGGAAAGTTATCCGCTTTATACCGTTGAAATCGAGGGACAAATACGTGAGCTTTTACTGGTTACCCCCCGCCGCCAAGCGAGTGAGTTTGTAGACCCCAAAAACCCGGCCGCAGGCATCATTGAATGGGAAGGGAATTGGCGCCAGCTTGACCCGATCTATGAAACCGCCATCACGTTTGATGCGTTTCGGCAGTGGCTAGGCACGCTCGACATCCGGCAGGTGGGTTGGAACACCTTTGGCATCGTCGCCCTGACAGAAATCGGTGTGATTTCAGCCTCTATCCTCGTGGCTTATGGATTTGCTCGAATGCCCATTCCATATGGGAACACCCTCTTTTTAATTCTGATCGGCACCATTATCTTGCCTGAGAAAATCACTCTGATCCCCACTTATTATGCCTTTGTCAATATTTTTGATTGGCAGGGAACATGGTGGCCGCTTGTTTTGCCGTACTTCTTTGGCAGTGCAGTTTTAATCTTTTTACTGCGCCAAAACTTTCGCACCATTCCACGCGAGCTAGAAGAAGCCGCCATGCTAGACGGTGCCGGACCGTTACGCATTCTCTTTTCAGTCATTATGCCGATGGCTTGGCCTACTGTGTTGACGGTTGCTCTGCTCCACTTCTTTTTCATTTGGAACGAAACACGGCTTTCCACTCTGTATTTACTCTCGGCCCCAGACAAGTTGCCACTCGTGGCGGCTATGGTTTCACGAGGTATTTTTTATGGTGGAGCTAACAATCTACAAGCACGAGCGCTGATCACTATGGTGATTCCGGCGGCTGTGCTGTTTTTATCTCAACGCTTTTTTATGCGTGGCGTGCAAATTACAGGACTAGAAAAATAAAGGACCGATCATGAGCGCAGAGAGAAAACAGATTGTTCAAAACCTTGTCTTTATGTGGCTGGCATGGTGTCTGATCATCATCGGATTCCAAGCATTTGTGACGGCTCGCCTCGATTTAGTTCGGCCGGATAACGTTCTGTTTTGGACGGCCAGTGCAACAACCGAGAATGCCAATGCAGACCAAATCTATCTAAATGACCCGTTTATGAATCGCCATGTGGCGTGGGATTCAGAGTTTTATCTTTCTATCGCCACGGTGGGCTATCGAGACCCGGCCGTACGTTCGGTCCAGGTTAGCGATGCGGAGATATTTGAAATCCGGCCGGGGGTCAGCATCCCAACAATTCGCACAGTGGGGGATTCCCTACCGCTCAACTATGCCTTTTTGCCGTTCTACCCGCTCATGGTTCGGCTGTTTGCGATGCCACTTTCATTGTTTGGGATGAATCAAATCGCGACAGCGACATTAGCTGGCGTCATAGTCTCATTGCTAGGCACCTTAGGCGGTATGCTTGCTCTATTTGATCTAACCAAAGATGAACTCGGAGAACAGGGTGGGTATCGGACGGCGTTTTACCTCATCGCATTTCCAACCGGGATGTTTTTTGCCCAAGTTTATACAGAAGGTTTGTTTGTAGGATTGGCGTTTGGTGCCTTGGCACTGGCTCGACGAGATAAGTGGATATGGGCGGCCGTTTTAGCCGTATTTGCCACATGGACGCGTGCAGTGGGTGTTGCGTTATTTATCCCGCTCATTATGCCGTGGCTACAAAGCGGCGACTGGATGGATTTAGACCTTGAATGGCGTGAGCTTTATTTTAGTGGGATTCCGTGGCGGGGTATCGGCCGGGCACTCATCCATCTTTCTCCCATCATCGCCTTTGTACTGTGGCGCTTTTCAAGGTGGGGGTTCGCCTTTAACGTCGTTGAAGATCTCTTTTTCGGCCGGGGGCTGTTTATGTTTGGCACCTCGTTTACCCAATGGCTCAACGCATTTCAATCGATTTTCGGCGACAACGGTCAGCGTAGCACCTATTATCTGCTTGAATTTAGCGGGATTGTTTTAGGTTTTACCGCCTGCCTAGCGACCCGCAAACGATACCCAGCACTGAGCTGGTATGGCTTGTTGGTCATCATTATTTCAGTGACAAGTGGGGCCGCACAGGGGATGCATCGATACATTTTAGCGGCCCCATCTGTCTTTATCTTTTTAAGCAGATTGGGTAAAAATGTCTGGTTTGATCGGGCGTGGACAATTTTGAGCGTTCTCTTGCTCGGCTTACTAGCGACCCTCTTCTCCTTTGATTTCTGGGTCGGGTAAGCAAAAAAACAATAACCGGCCGCCAAAAAAGTGCTTAGCCTGACGACTGATTACCCCCTATAATCGGAAAAATTTGGGTTTATCCTGCAAATAAAATAACCCCAAAACAAATAAATCCAACAAAAAATACCATCATAGCGAGTCTTTTAACTAGGTGCATAAGTTCTCCAAAATAGGGCTTGCTCTCTTGAATCAATTGAGGGTAAAAATTTATCGATTCAATTAAGCGTCAATAAAACTTGATATCATTTGCAGAAAAAGATAGCAAAGTAAGCCCTTAAAATAAATCAGACTTCGGTCCTCGTCCCTAAATATATGAACGTTCTCAAGCCAAACAAATTACAAACAGGAGACACAATTGGCATTGTGGCTCCGTCTTTGCCGTTATTTGCTGATGCAAAACCATTCTATGAACAAGCAAAAGCCGTTCTGGTGGAGTTAGGCTTTAATTTCATAGAAGGCAAAACGATGGAGCTAACGCATCGCTGGTCGGCCGGGACCGCTGATCAACAAGCAGATGATATCAACGGGATGTTTGCCAACCCCCAAGTCAAAGCCATCATCGGGCATACTGGCGGTTTTTCATCGATGGGTGTTGTCGACCTGCTCGATTATGAGCTGATCAGAAATAATCCAAAACCGTTCATCGGCTTGTCAGATATCACCGTTTATCAATGGGCGATGTTTAGCCAAACCGGGTTGGTAGGCTTTCATGGTAATGACCTTACTTTTGGCTTCGGGCAGCACTACCACGGGGAATCGGCCGAAAACAAAGCGATCTTCGCAGAGCTATACGCCAGTCTACTCACCTCAACCGACCCTCTTGGCCCCATTCCGTTTAGCGATGAATGGGAGATTTGGCGGCCGGGTACGGCCGATGGCACGCTCATCGGAGGCAACCTCAAACGCTTCATGCTGCTTGCGGGAACTGACTATTTTCCACCAATTGAAACGTTTAATAATTCAATTTTAT
>JBGCDP010000281.1:0-20847 GCA_045105475.1 Anaerolineae bacterium | reverse complement strand
TGGGAGGCGATAAGCGAAAAGCTAACGCCGCCTGACATTGATCGATTTCCGGCCGAAACAATGCGATATTTAATTCAGAGCAACCACAAAGATTGGGACGAGGTAGGTATAGATGGCACGATGGCGAATTTCAAGGAACTTGAGGATGGGTTAATTCGCAGACATTTAGAAATTCCAAAGCACATGCAAATTGTTCGCCATCTTTTTGAACAAGTTCCCCAAGAGCTTTACCTCAAAATCAAAGAGCCAGTGCTTATTTGCGCGGCCGGAAATGATGCGCTTCCAGACGCACAAAAACAGATCTGGCTTGATGAGACTCAAAAAATCAAACATTCAACTTTAAAATGGTTTGGTCACACAGACCATGATATCCATATTCAAAAACCAAAAGAGCTTGTAGAAGCTATTTTTTCTTGGAACAACACAAAGGATAAACAATGACAGAAGAAACTCCTGGACTTGTCATTATGCTAGGATCGGGCGAAACGCTTGCTTCTAGCGGCAAGGCGCACGAATATGTGGCTCAGCATAGCCCACATGAACCAAAAATTGTCATATTGGAAACCCCGGCAGGCTTTGAACCAAACTCTGACGCAGTAGCAGGGAAGATCAAAGAGTTTTTAGAGCGTCGTCTTCAAAATTACAAACCGAAAATCAGCGTACTACCTGCGCGCAAAAGAGGAACAGAATTCAGCCCAGATAATTTTGATGTGGTTAAGCCGATTTTAACGGCCGATGAAATCTTGTTAGGTCCAGGCAGCCCAAGCTATGGGGCGAAGCAATTGCGTAAAAGCTTAGCGCTACGCATGACCCTTGCTCGGCATTATTTAGGATCGCACCTATTCCTATCTAGCTCTTCAACGCTGGCGTTTAGCCGCTTCACCATGCCAGTTTACGAAATCTATAAAGTAGGGGACGATCTACATTGGAAGGATGGCGCAGACTTTCTAGGTAATTATGGCTTAAAAACGGCCGTTATTCCCCACTGGAACAATAACGATGGAGGTACCGATTTAGACACAAGCCGCTGCTACATGGGACAGGATCGCTTTAATCAACTGCTTGAGATGCTCCCAGAAGGAGTTACAGTTATTGGAATCGACGAACACACCTCTTTAATCTTGGATTTTGAGGAAAAAGTGTGCAAGGTAATGGGCAACGGCACAGTAACGATCATATTCGAAGGCAATGAGCAAACTTTTAAAACGGGGTCCGTTTTCTCAATAGATGAGCTTGGCGACTGGCATATCCCACAAAAAAGTCAACTGCCACAAGAGGAGTTCGAAATGATTGCAAAGGCAGAACAAGAAGCAAGTGAATCAGCTATTGTAGCCGGACCATCGGCCGAAATTCAGACTTTAGCCGATGAACGTTGGGCCGCCCGCTCAAACAAAGATTGGCAAAAAGCGGATGAACTACGAGATGAATTAGAGAATTTAGGCTGGCGCGTACTCGATGAAAAAGATCGATATGTGCTTGAAATGATCTAATCAAATACGTACTCTTTTAAAATTCTGACAGTAATTGTGCATAGAATTCTAGTTTTTCGAAACTGGATCAGCAGTTAGGCGTACTGTGCACTGTAACCCTTTTTGGCTGTCGTTGGCCGCTTTTGCAGTCGACGGCAGCCACTTTTATTTTATTTGAGACTAGGAAACCAAAGAAAGCCAAGTAAAATAGAAAGTCTATTAAAAACAAACTTTTGACTGTATTAGTCTTTAATTTTTTGTGGAGGCACAATGGAAAATGTGACGGGTCGTTTAAGTGGCTTACGCTGGTTAGCCTTTTTAATTATTGGGATCATCGCGGTTGCGTTGCTCTTTAGCTTTCTAGGAAACTTTTTTTACTTTTTAGAACGCATTGAAGAGGATGAAATCGGTGTTAAATTTAGGTCGGGCCGTATTGAAGAAGTCGTAAAC
The DNA here is from genome assembly GCA_045105475.1 of Anaerolineae bacterium. GTDB lineage: Bacteria > Chloroflexota > Anaerolineae > Promineifilales > Promineifilaceae > WTJY01. Next base: position 18,928 of record JBGCDP010000281.1, on the reverse strand, counting down.
CCTGGCGTTTATTCAGCATTTGGCCTATATGTTGAAATCCAGAAGATTTCTAAAAACGGAGTACCGTTTACCATAGAAGATCCTGAGATTATCACGAAAGATAAGCAACGAATTGGTCTAGTTGTGAGTGGTGATGTTTTCCGCCCAACTGATTTTGATACCGTATTAACAAAGTGGGCGCTTTACAGAAACATCTACCAAAATGATGTGCTTGCGGCCGAGCGCGTAGGTGGATTAGTTCAGCAATCTATGAAAGTCTGCGTTGGTGACCGAACATTCGATGACAATATTATCGGAACGGCCCGTGATGCATTACGAGCCTGTATCGACACCGAAGTAAATAGCTTAGCTGAAGAGTTTGGCCTATCGATTCGAAATTTGATTGTGCCAGAAGTGATCCTATCACCTGAAGTTCAAACCGCTCTTGATGCGATCGTTCAGAGTCGTTTAGCGACTGAAAAGGCGGCTCAAGATGAACTGCGTCAAGTTGCAGAAGCTCAATCTGAGCAGGCACGCCAGCAGGGTGAAATTCGAGTTGAGCAGTCTAGAATTCAAGAGCAAGCACGCCAGCAGACTCTACTTGCTGAACTTGAGAAAGACCGTTTACAGTCACAGCTTGCTGTTATTGAAGCGGAGCGAGCAAATGAACTGGCTCGACTTGAATCAGAACGCCAGGCGATTGAATCGCAAAAGACAAATGAGCTACTTACGGCCGAGCGTGACCTTGAAATTAATACAGCTAAAGCTGCCGCGGCTACAGAGCAGGCAAAAGCAACTTTAGCAAGAGAGTTAGCCCTAGCCCAGCTCTATGCAACCAATCCAGAATACTTGCAGTTGCAAATCATTCAAGCCAACGCCAGTGCGCTGCAGCCAACTGACAAAGTTATCTTCACACCAGAAGGCACTATTCCAACCCTTGTTTTACCAGGGCCAGGAATCGTACCAACTGTTAACACAAACCCAGCACCCACTCCTGTGGTGCCGGTACCAGTTGAGGAAGACGGTCAGTAGAGTCAATTCAATCTAGCAACAAACAAAAAAGCTGTTGTCGCAAAACAACAGCTTTTTTGTTTGCCTATTTGCAATTTTTTTCTTGGAACCGTCTAAAGCCCTAGTGCTCCTCTTCCCACAGATTCCATCGCAGAGTCTCCTGAAGGTGGATGCATTGTTCCAGCACGTACATCTCGAAAGAAGCGCTCTAGTGGCAAATCTCGTGAAATACTAGCCCCACCAGCCACTTGCAAAGCCTTATCGGTCACAAAGGCCGCGGTATTGGTTGCCATCGTCTTGGCGGCCGCAATACGTGGAATCATCGCTTTACGCAATGGCATGTTGATACCCGATGAATCCCACATGCTAGCTACATCCAGTAAAAGAGCCTTAGCAGCCTGCAATGCTGTATCCAATTCTCCAATTTGCCGCTGAATACTAGGCAGTGTAGCGATCGGTTTACCCAAACCGGTTGGCACGCGCTCGAGAGCATATTTTACAATCGCATTCCGTGCGCCAACTGCACCACCTAAATAAGTCGATGCCATGAGCAATCCAAACCAGATATTAGGAGTTGACACCGCACTGGGCAAAACGGCCAGATTATTTGCGGGCACCACAACATTTTCAAAATACAGATCATTGCTATCACTGGCTCGCAGGCTAAGCGCGTCTCCCCAGGTCTCATCCCAACGCAAGCCCAGCCGATCAGCTTCAACAAGCAGATTGATCACACCATCGTCTGAACCCAGCTTAACGATCATGTGTGTTAGATGCCTTCCGCCCGTAATCCAGTTTTTGTGACCATTAATCGTATAGCTGCTCCCATCGGCCGATTTTTCGGCATAGGTTTGAAATGCACCCCCTCTTGATGGGCTGCCCAGCTTAGGTTCACTGGCAACATTATTGATCAAAATCCCATCGGTTGCAGCGGCCTGCGCCACTGTTTCAAAGATATGGTCGGGCCAATGCCGGGTATCACTCACATGGCCAATCACGTTCATCGTCATCGAGGCGACCAAGCCGGTGGAGGTGCTCCCGCTTGAAAGAATAAGATGTGACTCAATACAACTACGCATCGAGAGTCCATGTCCACCAAATTCAACAGGCAAGTTGAGTTTGGTAAAGCCAGACTCTTTTAAATCGGCCGCATCATCGGCCGGAAATTTCCCATCTTTATCCGCCTGTGCAGCGCGTGCACCAATCTTCTCTGCTAAATTCTCTGCCATCTCTAAGGCATCTTCATGTGTCAAATTGCTCATGACCTTGATTATCCAAGAATGAGGCCAAGGAGAAAATAGAAATTTAGATAATGTTATGATGGGCAGGCCAAAACCCGCCCAAATCTAATCTAATTTACTGTGCCGCTCGAATTGCTGCAATCATTGTGCTTAGAGAAGGGTTTGCAATAAGCTGGCCATTAACCAAGAAAGTGGGGGTTCCGCGAGCCCCTGATTGACGTGCAAGGCTAGAATCTGCAGATACATAAGATCGATGCTCACGAGAGTCAACACAGCTATTAAATGTTGCAGTGTCTAAACCAATTGCAGCTGCATGCGATTTTAATTGATCAGTTGCAAGACCCTGGTTCTGCTCATATAGGTAATCATGATATTCCCAGAACATATTTTGATCGGCCGCACATTGTGACGCTTCAGCCGCCGCTGGTGATTGAGCGGTGATCACTGGAAAATGCCGATACACAAAACGGACTTCATTTCCAAACTCTGCTTCGATTTGTTGTTTGATACCAGACTGGTGCCATTGACGACAGGCCGGTCAGCCAAAATCTCCAAATTCAAGAATTGTTATGGGTGCGTCTGTATTACCTTGAATATTAGTAGCCCGCAAACCAGCAAGTGGGTCAAATGGGGGTTGATTTGCTTGATTGATAATGCCCCATGAGATTAACCCCACAACAAGCAAGGTCGGCAATCCGATCCATAATAATCTTGAAACAAGCTTAGATTGCTTTTCTGCTTTGCGCTTTGCTTCCCTCGCTTCCCGTCCCCGTTGTTTCTTGTCTGCTTTTGATTTTGCCATTCATTCTCTCCAGTTAAGTTTCCCAAACCGAGATGCTGTTGGAAAATCAATTCTTACCCACCTGCGTTGTTTCTGAGCGATCAGTTACAAGACGTTCTTGATAAACAGAAATCAGAAGATCAACAATGTCTTCGATCCTAAAGGGCTTAGACAGAAATTTTGTCATCCCCGCGGCTTGGCACATATCCCGATCAGTTTGCATGATGCCAGCGGTTAAGGCAGCAATGATTGGCTGTTTTTCGGCCGTGATATTGGCTTTGATGTAGCGTGAGGCTGCCAACCCATCCATTTCAGGCATATGGACGTCCATCAAAATCAAGTCGTATTGCTGGCGACAGACTGCGTCGATCGCTTCTTGGCCATTTGCTACAACATCCGGCCGATAGCCCAAACGCTCTAGGGTGCGAATCGCTACCTTTTGGTTAACTACATTATCTTCTGCGAGCAGGATGCGCATCGGATTTTCGGCCGCAATACTGACATTGTATTCTGACGGCCGAACAACGACCTTCTCAGCTGTTGGTTTTTGTGAAAACAAATCAAGCAAAACATTGAGCAACTGAGAAAATTTAATCGGTTTGAATACAAACCTATCAACCCCTAGCTCATCTGCGGCTTCCTTTAAATCTCGATTCCCAATCGAGCTAATCAAAACGGTTGGAGGCAATTCAACATCCTGATCTCTCAGAAATTGAACCATATCTAACCCGGTCATTTCTGGCATTTGATAATCCAGCAAAATCACATCGTACAAACTCCCATTGCGCAAAGCTCGAATCCCTTCAGGAGCAGAATCCACGGCATGTGGTGTCATGTTCCAACGAGTGCAATACCGCTCAAGCAAACTTCGGTTAGCTTCATTGTCATCAATAATCAGCACACGCATTCCAGAGAGAAACTCAGGCTCTACAAATGACTTTCGCTTATATTTGGCTGCGGCTTTTGGTGCGATGATAGTAAATGAAAACGTTGATCCAACATTAAGTTCGCTTTCAACCCACATCGTCCCACCCATCATTTCGCTCAATTTCTTGCTAATTGCCAGCCCCAAGCCTGTCCCACCGTACTTTCTAGTTGTAGAGCTATCAACTTGACTGAAAGATTTAAATAAGCGGCCAATTCGATCTTCAGGAATCCCAATACCAGTATCGATAACAGAGAATTTAATCTGTTTTTCTTTTTGCCAATCTACGGCACTAACCTGAATAGTCACCTCGCCCTGTGACGTAAATTTAATTGCGTTTGAGAGTAGATTTACAACAATTTGGCGAATTCTCGTAACATCACCTTCTATCCACTCAGGTGTGCTTTCGTCATAAATTAGTAGTAACTCTAGCTTCTTCTCATGGGCTTTCGGCGCAATCAAATCTAAAGCATCTTCTAGACTTTTGCGTAAATCAAACGGCTGTTTCTCAAATTCCAGCTTGCCCGATTCAATCTTAGAAAAATCAAGAATGTCATTGATAATCGTCAGTAAGGATTCACCGCTGTTCCGAATCGTCTCTGTATAGCCACGCTGCTCTTCATCCAAACTGGTATCTGCCAACAAGCTGGTCATCCCTATGACCCCGTTCATCGGTGTGCGAATTTCATGGCTCATGTTTGCGAGAAATTCGCTCTTAGCAGAAGCGGCCAGTTCAGCAGCTTCTTTGGCTCGTTTTAACGCTTCTTCTGTTAATCGGCGCTCATTTGTATCAGCAAAGCTGCTGATAATCGCAGGTTGGCCAAAGTAATTAATAATTTGCATCGATATTTCGGCCCAGAAGGAGCTGCCGTCATAGTGACGAAATTGTGTCTCAATCGCATGGACTTCTTTATTCGCTTCGAGCTCGTGAATGATAATATCTTGATCTGACCGATTGTGATAAAAATCAGAAGAAGAGGCTGCAAGGGCATCCTCTCTTAAATAGCCAAATAGATGCAAAAAAGCATCATTGACATAGGGAATAGCCCCGTCCTTTACATGGCTAATCGCAATGGCGGCCGGCAATGAGGCGATCGTATTTCGAAATTGCTCTTCACTTTCTTTTAGCTTCTTCTCGCTCTTGATCCGATCAGTTATATCTAAGATCGTTCCTTGATAATGAGTAATGTCACCATTCGCGTTCCGCTCAACATTAGTGCGGTCATCAATCCAGTAGGTCTTCCCATTTGCCCCAATCAACCGATAGACTTGGCCAAACTCGTTGACACCACCTTTTGCAAAGGCCTCGACCTCCTCCACGACACGGCGAAGATCGTGCGGATGAATCATCTCCTTGAACGAAACACCTTCAATTAAAAAGTCATCAGCATAATAACCAAACTGGCGAACATTTGAAGAGATATATTCAATTGGCCAATCTGCCTCAGCTCGCCGACGAACCAAAACAATTGGACTCTTTTCAACAACTGCATTTGCTAGCTTGAGCGCTTCTTGCTGTTTATGCAGCTCTTCAAGGGCGCTTTGTCTCTGCTCAAGCAGGCGAGAATTTTGAATCGCAGCCGAAATTTGAATAACAATCGATTCTATAAAATCTAGCTCCTCTTCCAAGTATTTCCTCCCTTCCTGCATCGAGTCTATCCCAACAGTTCCAATCACCTCACCTTCAGCAATAATCGGGATAATAACCATACTTTTTATCCCTTCCCGCTGAACGAGTTCCCTAACATTATCTAACTCTTCTGCATGCTCAGCATCTTCAATGACAATCCGCTTCTTTGATTGATATACTTTTTTTGCTCCTCCATCCTCATTCAGAGAAAATCTCAACCCTACAGCTGGAGATGACTTTTGAGCATCATACTTTTCAGCTATTACTTCGGCGAATTGATTGCTTCGATCAACTACTGCAATTCGAACCTGGTTGGCTTCAGAAACTGTGGCCAACGTTTCTACAACAATGCCTAAACCTTCTTGCAAAGTCGATGAGGCGGTAACTTGAGAAAACACCGAATTAATGATCGAGATTTCTTCGCCTTTGCGCTGAGTTTGTTCCAAAGCTTCGGCCGTCTTGCTTAAAAGCTCTAAGTTTTCAATCGTCTTAGAAAGCAATGAAGCCAACTGATGAAAAACCCCTTCATCATAATCATCATAAGCAAACTCTTTTGTTGAAGAGATGTTGAGAGTCCCAATGATTTTTCCTGTAACAAACAAGGGGGCGTTCATCAAAGATCTTAAGCCGAAGTTGTAAGCCTCGTTTAACACCGGGAATGGAGATTGATCTAAATAATTAGATCTAACCACAATCCCGGTTTCAACAAGCTGACCTAATGGACTTTCGCTTACTTTCATCAGTTTTGGCGAGCTGTCAGCATCTTTAAAGGCTCCATCAATCGCAAAGTTAGACCAACTCTTACCGTCAGATGAGATTAGGCTCATACTACATCTTTCAGACGGCACGATTTCAACTACGAATTTTTTTGTAATTAAAAATGCCTCATTCCAACTGCTTGACTGACTCAGCTCTAGGGCCAATTCGTTAAGCAGGTCCATACGAGAGGCTTGCTCCTCAACACGATCAAGGCTGGCTTGCATCTGGTCAAACAGCTGTTGAGACTGGATGTGGGATGAAAATATTGCAGCGATTTGCTCCAATTTCTGAGTATTGTGCTTATTAAAAGGTATGGAGTGATACCGACAGCAACTCAGCGTTCCAATTGACCTCCCCCAAACAAGCAGAGGGGTACAAACAATTGATTGAATCCCTTGCTCGCGCTTCTTTTCTAAATCACCAAATTGAACTGCCGCTACATTCTCGGTTTGGGACCCTGCAAGATACTCTTGAGTTTGTCTGGTGGTGAATACACGGCCGGCAAAACTATCATTCACACCCCAAGAGTCTTCAAACTGCCAATGAGATAAATCATTGCGAACTTCCAAAGTCTCGAGCTGAATGCTCTTCGCATTAAACAGTGCAACCTCGATCTGATCACATTCGATAAAGCCTTTTATCTTTTCAGCCAGAAGCGAATAGGCAACAACATTGTTTTTTGTCTGAGCTAGCTTAGTTGAAAGCTCGTAAAGGTGCCTAGCTTCATGTGCCTGAGTTTCAATTTTCTTTAATGATGCTTCAAGCTCAAGGGATAAGACTTTCCGGTCTGACACGTCATACAAAGCCCCCAGCAAGCTAACGACTTGCCCATTTGCATCCCGATGAAAATAAACTTGGCTTTCAATCCAACGTGTTTCACGGGTTTTGGTAAACAGGCGGAATTCTTGTTTAAATTCACTGACTTCCATTTGCAAAGCCGCAATGATTTCTTCACGACAGCGAAGAACATCGTCGTCATGTACCAGGCTGGCCCACTTAAAGTCAGTCCCATTTAATTCGGCCGCATCATAACCAAATTGATTAATATTCGGCGTTACATATTCAATCGGAAGCTCATCCTCAAACCTCCAGCGAACTAGGACTACCTTGGTTTTTTCAAAAACGATCCTTGAGTCATGTTGTGCAGCGATGAAGGCATCTTTTTCTAAGCTAATTTTGATCCGTTCAGAAACATCGAGAATCAAGGCGCAAAAGTGAGATACTTGATCTCCCTCATAAACGGCCGAAAAGCTCTCAACTACCCAGTGGATGGTTCCATCAGCTGCAATCAGTCGGTACTCGCGCTCAAACTGATAGGGATGGCTACCAAGAAAGGACTCCCCACTTTTTAAATACACATCCAAGTCATCTGGATGAATAACATCTTCCAGCTGGAGGGATCCAGAAATAAAAGCCTCGGCCGAATATCCATATCGCTTTATATTCCCTGATACAGATTCCAAAACCCTTGCATCAGTGGCTTGCCAGCAAAATAGTACGACTGGAGAATTTGCTGGCAATGGCTGAAATTTTAGTGGAGATTGTTCGTCAGACAGGTCGTTTTCGATCATGAATCGAGCTCATACAGCACGTATTAGTTATCCAGAACTTGAGACTTAAACTACAGCTTTATATCTTTTACAGAAAAACAAAACTACAGACTAGCCAGCTCAGGCAATGTATGTAACTCAATTTACTGTCATAGTAGGCAATGCAGCAATGACGAAAAAGGCCCATATTCGTCAAAAGAATAGGCTCCCCAGCATTATTTCATTTCGCCATACCCAGTGTAGTAATACAAGACTGGCTGTCCCTCACTATAGTTGAGCGCGGTTACTTCAGCGATATAAAGCGTGTGATCACCAGCTTCATGTGCATCGACCACTTTAGCACTTAACTGAGCCAGCGTTCCTCCAATAACAGGGTTTCCATCCAACTGCTCCCATGCAATTTTCAAGTCCTCATCTGGCCGGCCTGCAAAATGATTGCTGAGCAACTGCTGGTCGGCCGTTAAAATAGAAACGCCATATGAACCGCTTTGAGCAATTAGTTCATGCGATCGCGCGTTCTTGCCTACAGAAACCAAAATCAGAGGTGGATCGAGAGAGACTGACATAAATCCATTGGCGGTCATACCATGAATTTCGCCATCAACTTCTGTACTGACAATGGTAATACCAGTTGCAAAACGGCCGCAGGCGTTGCGTAATTCACGTGGGTCAATTGAGGACATTGGGGGAACTCCTTTCTAAAAAAATAAATAAGATAGCGGGATATATAGCCCAATATCAATCTGGATTAATTTCAATAACATCCCAAAAGTCACGAAATTTGGCTGGGATGTTGAGATCATTTTTATCTATAACCAATCGAGGGGTTGGTGGTGATTTTGTTGATTGAACTTGCAAGCGTGCCGGTTCATCCTGCAGCTCATCAAACAAGTCATCAAGGTGAGGCAAACCAAAAATCACCCGGGACCAGCGCACCTCAGGCTTACGTAGCGTCAACAGTCTCTTTTCGGTCGTTGTCGCTTTAGGCAAATAGGTATCTAAATGCCGGCGTGCTGCTAAATATTCAGGCGTATTCGGCAGGCAACGGTCAAGTAAGCTGGCAGCTAAAATTAGCTTAAGGCCATAAAGTTCTTTAAGAATTAATTTGATATGGTGCTGATTGGCCGAAGCTTGTGAAGGAACCCCCGGAATCTCAAATACGACTCGTTCAGATAAGCTTCGCCAACTTCTAGCAAGCTTTGCCGTTTCACCTTCAGGATGATGAGATTCCCCAAAATGGACAAATGCCTCACGAAAGTTTTTCAAAAAATCAACAAATGTATATCGGCCTGACCTCCGTTGAAGCTCAATGGCTTCTAAACGAAAATCAAAGAGTAAGATTTGAGCCGACGCCCCTTTTTTTATAATCATTGCCACAACTTCATCTTCATGAGCATGATTATAAAGACTGATCAAATTAACTGTGTCGAGTTTGTAATCGATATCAAATAGTAAATGAGCCTCATTTTCTGTTGATAGATCAATCTCCCTTTCAGTCTGCTCACGTAAATCCCAAGCCCGAATTCGAGTCTGATAAAGCGTGCCGCGTAACGTTGTCCCAACTTCCTCAATGGTTGGAATCGCATCAACTACCTGCAAAATTTCGACGTGACTGAACTTAGTCATATCCAAAATTGGCGAACCTGCATGATCCCCCTGTATGGCGGGCTGCTTGATTTCAGGTAGTTCACGGCTCCAACGGATATACAGCTTGTTCATCGCATCCATCAGAACAAGGTGGTAGATTGGCACTCCCCTCTTCCCTCGAACAAGGATAACAAAGTGCAGGTCTTCACGATTTAACATGATTCTATTTTAACAAGTGGTTGAACAAAAGAGTAGAGAGAAAGCGGGAATATTGACTGGATTAAGCAAAAAGTGTGTGGCACAATCAACAAACAAACGATCAAAACATCAAAAAGTAATGACGCTATGAAAATTATTATTTCCCACGAATTACCCACCGATTGGATATCATCAATCACAGATAAATATCCGGTCTTAATTGGCCCTTCAACCTTGGATCATGCTGGGCTCACCCAAGAATTGCAGGCGGCATTGCCAAATGCGGCCGCTCTCTTGACCATGCTCACTGTAAAAGTTGACTCAGCACTTCTGCAATCTGCGCCCAATCTAAAAGTAGTCAGCCAGATGGCGGTAGGAGTTGATAATATCGACCTCGAAGCCTGTCGTGTGCGTGGAATTCCGGTCGGGAATACGCCGGGGGTCCTTGTAGATGCAACGGCCGATGTTGCGATGACGCTACTGCTTGCAACAGCTAGAGGTCTGCCGCAAGCGGCCGCCGATGCACGCGAAGGGCGCTGGGGTACTTGGAACCCGGTTCAATGGCTGGGTGCCGATCTAGCAGGCAGCACATTAGGTATTGTTGGGATGGGCGCTATCGGCCAAGCCACGGCACGCAGAGCCAAAGCGTTTGGGATGAAAATCGTCTATCACAGCCGCAGCCGGTATTTTAGCATTGAGTCAGAGCTATCGGCTGAAAAAGTACCGTTTGCTGATTTGCTCAAACAAAGCGACTTTGTCAGCCTACACACTCCGCTGACGGCCGAAACCAAACACATCATCGCCGCAGATGCATTAAAAACGATGAAAAAGTCAGCAATTTTGATTAATACCGCCCGAGGAGGGGTCGTCGATCAAGATGCTCTGATCCATGCTCTCCAGACCGGGAGTATTCAGGCGGCCGGATTAGATGTGACCACACCAGAGCCACTACCAACGGCAAGCGCACTATTCAGCTTACCCAACTGCATCGTACTGCCCCATATCGGGTCAGCCACACAGCGCACACGCAGGCGAATGGCAGAATTAGCTTGTGAAAATCTCTTACTAGGGCTTGAAGGCTTACCTCTAAAACACAATGCAGCAGGCTAGTAGCACCTGGTCGTCAAAAAAAGCAGGCTGAATGTTGCATTCAGCCTGCTCAGATTTCTATTCAGTAATGATACCCTTTGCGATCAGCATTTTGAGCAGGTTGTCAACCAAGGTTTCTGGGCTGTCAACATCAGTTTCAATAATCAGCTCAGGGTTTTCAGGAGCTTCATACGGTGCACTAATCCCAGTGAAGTTCTTGATCTCACCCTTAAGCGCTTTTGCATATAACCCTTTAGGATCGCGCCGCTTGAGCACTTCAAGGTCACACTTTGCGAAAACCTCAAAGAAACGACCTTCTGGCACAATCGTGCGTGCAAAATCTCTATCGCGAGCATAAGGGGAGATAAAGCTAGCCAGCACGATACTGCCATGGCTAAAGCCTAGAGCCGCAACTTCGGATACTCGACGCACGTTCTCAGCCCGATCTTCGGCCGAAAAGCCTAAATCTCCGTTCAATCCATGACGTAAATTGTCACCATCCAAGAACATTGTTTGAACTTTCATCTCGTACAGTTTTCGTTCAAGCGCTTTTGCGATTGTTGACTTACCAGAGCCTGAAAGACCGGTAAACCATAAAACAGCAGCCTGATGGCCGTTTAACCCTTCACGCTCTTCAAGTGAAACTGAACCAGCATCCCAAACGACATTTGCAGAACGCTGGCGGCGAATCTCCTGCTCATCGGCCGTTACATCGCGCAAGTCATCCACATCACGGGATGCGCCTCGGATCATTCCAGCAGCAACTGTGTTGTTTGTTGCAACATCAATCAGCACAAAACTCCCTGTATTTCGATTTTTATTGTATGTGTCGAAAAATAAGGGCTGTGTTGTCGTCAACTGCACCCGGCCGATTTCGTTTAAAGCCAGGCCGCTTGCATCTTCCCGCTTCATCGTATCAACATCGATTTTGTAGTTGAGCTTGGTTACCATGGCACGGACCAATCGGGTATTGTGCATAAGCTGATAATTTGCAGACGGATCAAATGGCTTTTCACTCATCCAGCAGATCGTAGCATCAATACGATTGTCCTTATGAGGCAAATTCCCTTTCCGCACGATCATATCGCCACGGCTGATGTCAATCTCATCTTCAAGCGTCAGCACAACTGAATCGCCCGTTACAGCCTCATCAAGGTCACCTTCCATCGTGACCACAGCTTTTACTTTACTTGACAGCCCAGACGGGAATGCAACAACCTCTTCACCCGGAGATATCCGGCCGGATGCGATTTGCCCAGCATACCCTCTAAAGTTTTGATTCGGTCGTAACACATACTGAACCGGGTAGCGAAAATCGATCATATTTCGCCCAGCCCCTACGTTTACCGTTTCCAGATGATTCAACAATGTAGGACCGTTATACCAAGGAGTCTTTTCACTCTTGTGCACCACATTATCTCCAGCTAATGCTGAGAGCGGAATAAACGTAATGCTAGGGACTTCAAGCTTAGTCGAAAATTCGCGGAAGTCCGCCACAATACTGCGGTAAATTTCCTCAGAATAATCGACCAAGTCCATTTTATTTACGGCGACTACAATATGCGGAATTTGTAGCAGAGAGGCGATAAAACCATGTCGGCGCGATTGTGTCAAAACACCTTTGCGGGCATCAATCAAGATAATGGCCAATTCCGCCATTGAAGCGCCAGTCACCATGTTTCGTGTATATTGAATATGGCCGGGGGTGTCGGCAATAATAAATTTACGCTTAGGTGTAGCAAAATAGCGGTAAGCGACATCGATAGTGATTTTCTGCTCACGTTCAGCACGGAGCCCGTCTGTAAACAAAGCTAGGTCAACATATTCATCACCCCGCGCTTGGCTCGTTCGCTCAACAGATTCGATCTGATCTTCAAAGAGTGATTTTGTGTCGTACAACATGCGGCCGATCAGCGTACTTTTGCCATCGTCAACGCTACCTGCCGTTGTGAATCTTAAAAGTTCAATAGTCATTTTAGAAATACCCCTGTTTTTTGCGATCTTCCATCGCAGCTTCAGAGCGTTTATCGTCAGCTCTTGCTCCCCGCTCAGTTATACGAGCACTGGCAACCTCATCGATAATCTCATCTAGATTAGCCGCTGGGGACTCAACCGCCCCTGTGCAGGTCATGTCACCAATTGTGCGAAAACGGACAGTCATTTCTTCAATTGACTCATCACCAACCGGGTAAACAACGTCAGAAGCACCTAGCAAAACACCATCACGTTTAACGATCTGGCGTTGGTGAGAAAAGTAAAGTGACGGCAATTCGATCCCTTCATCACGTGTGTACATCCACACGTCAAGCTCGGTCCAGTTACTAATCGGAAAGACGCGGAAAGTCTCTCCAGGAAGTTTCAAGCCGTTGTACAGGTTCCACAGCTCCGGCCGCTGGTTTTTAGGATCCCACTGACCAAAGGCATCACGGTGCGAAAAGAAGCGCTCTTTTGCACGTGCTTTTTCTTCATCACGACGAGCACCACCTAAAGCGGCTTCAAAGTTAAATTCTTTAAGTGCGTCTAGCAACGTCACCGTTTGCAACCCGTTACGGCTTGCGTACGGGCCAGTTTCCTCAACGACCCGTCCCTGATCAATCGAATCCTGAACATAACGAACGATTAAACGAGCATCGATTTCCGCCATATATTTGTCCCGAAAAGCTATCGTTTCAGGAAAATTGTGGCCTGTATCTACATGCAGCAATGGGAACGGAATCTTTGCAGGGAAAAAGGCTTTGCGGGCCAAATGAGCCATTGTTATTGAGTCTTTACCGCCAGAAAAAAGGAGCACCGGCCGTTCAAATTGAGCCGCGACCTCCCTTATGACGTAAATCGCTTCAGCTTCTAGCTGTTTGAGATGTGATCTCTGGTATCCTGACATAATTATATCGCCTCGAATAAATCGAACTTTATACAGTCACACATACGTTGACCTGAGTTAAGAATGATAAAAATATATTTTGATAGTAAATTGGAAGTTTCAGTAGCATAGCCCCGTCAATATGCATAATAGCTAAACTACTAGAGAAAGGCTACCCCACTGGAAATAACCCTTATTTGATTATTTTAGCCTTACCAAAAAATCTCTAATCAGTCCACAACAAAAAAGAGGTCTGGCTAATTTATTTTAATTAGTCAAACCTCTTTCTTATTGTGCAGCTCATCCTAAATAAACTAGCCCGGAAATCCAAGTAGATTTGTTGCTAATAGCTGGAATCCAATGCAGCTTGTCATAATCGCCAAGCCGATAAATGTGAGGCCAAGAATAAGAGGTAAAGAACTTTTCATGATAATCCTTTGAAATAAAGATTTGAGAGACTGCCAAAAACAAAACCGGAGGTGCGTTTATCGGTTGCGTCTGGTTCAAATGAGGTAAAAATAGAGATTAAATGAGGTGTGGAGTTACACATTCATTTAATAAGAACAAGCTTAAGTCTTTGCTTACATCGGCTTGTAAATTGCTTTACGGTTTTAGTATTAATGTCTCCCCTGCATCTCAATAATTGGTAGGTTTTTCGATAGATTCCCATCACATTCACTTCTATCTCACGGCGATAGAGGGAAATGACTACATGCAGCTAGTTTATTTTTGATTGGTTAGCTCTCACTTTGCTTGAAAGGGAGATAGCGTTGAGCTTCGTCTATATATTCTTGGATCTGTGGGTTCTCTTGATCTAGAAAGTCTTGAATCGCTTCTTCAAAAGCGGGATGAGAGATCCAATGCCATGATGTGGTCTCAATCGGCCGAAATCCGCGCTGAATCTTGTGTTCACCTTGGGCCCCAGCATCAATGTGCTGCAACTGGTTTTTGATGCAATAGTCTATGCCCTGGTAGAAACAAGTCTCAAAGTGGAGCTGATCATATTCGTCTAAGCAACCCCAATAGCGGCCGAAAAGCGTATCGTCACCGATAAAAAATAGGGCAGCCGCGATATTTGTGCCCGCTTTTTGCGCAAAAACGAACAATAGCTTCTCTGGCATCGTCTCAACCAGTTGCTCAAAAAACTCTTGGTTTAGATACCCATAACTCCCGCGCTTCATGTAGGTGGCGTGGTAAAAAATATAAAAATCGTGAACCTGTTCAGCCGTTACATCCCGGCCGTTGATATGCTCGAAAGTAATCGCTTGATCTTCAACCCGCTTCCGCTCTTTCCGAATCGAATTACGCTTACGCGCCTTCATGGCTCCTAAATAATCAGCAAATGATCCGTAACCGGCGTTATACCAGTGATACTGAACACCAGAACGTTTCATCAAATGCCGGCTCATCACTTTCTGGACCTTTATATTTTCTTCAGCCTCTTGTGGGAAAAGTAAGTGCCATGAAGACAAACGGCTTGTCTCGCAAAAATTGATCATCGTCCGAACACAAAATTCGTAAATTTCGGCCGTATGGGGTCCATCAGCCACCTTAATGCGTGGTCCTGTACACGGAGTAAAAGGAATAGCTGTTAGCAGTTTAGGGTAATACCGAATGCGATTTTTCTGGTAAGCGTGTGACCATGACCAATCAAAAACATACTCCCCATAAGAGTGGCTTTTCAGGTATGCAGGTGCCACCGCCAGTAGCTGCCCCTCTCCATTATGCACAATCAGATGATTTGGAGTCCAACCACTTTCGGCCGAAGCACTACCACTGATCTCCAAAGCATTCAAAAATTCATGCTTCAAAAAAGGATAGCTATCCCCCACTAAATCATTCCACTCTTTAGTAGAGATTTGATCAATACGACTAAGAAATTTTGAGGTTAACTTGGGCGGTGATTGGGTCACGTTTGTCATTGTAGGGAAGCCTACCTGAAATAAATTAACTATTCCACCATCTCTAATAGAAAAAAAAACAGGTAAGCAAACTTTTGACTATGCGACTTTTGAATTTTTTTGGATATGAAACCAATCAGTTCTCAGACTTAGCATTGCACCCCGTACCAGCTCCGGTATCATTTCTGAAATTTAATGGCAAACCACCTACATACAAAGTGAGGATGAAATGGAAATTGACGCAAATGAACCCGCCCGGCTTGGATCGAATGAAAACTTGCTTGGGCCGTCACCAAAAGCATTAAAAGTCATTCAACGCGTGCTTTCACAAGCCCATATCTACGCAACTGTTGAAGACACCGGCCTAACTGAAAAACTAGTCGCCAGAATCGGCCGAGGAATAAAAGCTGATCAGATCATTTTGGGCAATGGTTCAGGCGATGTTTTACAAAAAATCATCCAAACTTATATTTTGCCGGGGGACGAGATCGTCATACCAACAGCGACCTTTGCCATTTATAAGAGGGCCGGAAACGATCACCGCGCAAAAGTTATCGAAATACCTTTAGCAGAAGATTACCAAATCGATTTTAATGGCTTATTAGCGGCCGTTACGCCTAAAACAAAGCTGATCTTTCTGTGCAACCCCAACAACCCAACAGGCACAATCATGACCCACAGTCAAATGCAGTGGTTCCTCGATGAGGTGCCAGAGCATGTTACGGTTGTCGTTGATGAGGCCTATGTCGACTTTGCAGACAATCCAGCATTTCCTGACATGATGGTTTTTATCAATGCTGGTTATCCGGTAATTGTGACCCGCACATTTTCAAAGTTGTATGGATTAGCCAGTCTAAAAGCTGGGTATGGATTCGGAAATCGCTATCGGATGGCTCCCATTATTGAACGGCGTCATGTGCATCAATCAGGATTAATGATGTACGCTGGAGCAGGCGCGGCTCTGGAAGACGAAGAGCATGTCGTCAACACACTGGATATGGCGCGCGAGGGGAGAGCGTACATCTATAAAGAATTTGAGCGTTTAGGCTTAAGCTACCTGCCAACTCAGGCCTTATTTGTTCTGCTAATTGACTTACCATTGGACGCGCAATTGATTGTTGATGAGGCACTAGAGGACAATGTGATTCTGCGGCATACTGCCGTCTTTGGTATGCCGGGCCATGTCCGCTTTTCGATCGGCCGTCTGCAAGACAACGAACGTGGAATCGCTTCTCTCGAGAGAATTTTGAAAAAACACGGCGTTCGATAAAAGCACAAATCAGGTGCAGCTAGTTTATTCGGTTGATCATTAAGAAAAAGCTGAATAAATTAGCCGCCCCCCTAACACCACCAAAAGAATCAACACTAGCTTTTGAAAACGGTCCTTGTCGATAAAGTGGGTTAGCTTTTCCCCAACCCACAAGCCGAAAAATAAAAATGGGACAGCTGTCAGCCATAATAAAACAACATCGCGGGTAATCTGCCCTGCAAAATAACGTGTAATCACATTTGTAATACTCGTGATGCTGAAAAAGCTAAACATATTTGTGCGAAAGCGTTCTGGCTCCCAGTTTTGAGTATCAGCATAAAGCACGGCCGGAACGCCGCCTACACTAAACGCACCGGAAAATAGACCTGCAAAGAAACCGTACACCCAACCCCAATTCCGGTTTTCAAGCGCAGGTGGAGGCAACTGAGCCAACCGCATCAAAGAATAAACCACACATAGCACCCCTAAAATAAGCCGGAGCGTTGGCTCAGCGATCCACGTTAAAGACCATATCCCCACCGGCAGAATTAAGGCGTTCATGAGAGCCAAACGCCAGATATCGCTAAAAGTCACTTCACGCCATTTCTGAATCACAAGCGTGCTGAAGTTAGTCACTCCAAATAAATTCATCAGCGGCGCAGCCACATTTAATCCGATGATTGGAGAGATTAAAGGCATAGCGACGAGCGAGCCACCAAACCCAGCCACGCGCACAACAACGGTTGAGACAAACAAAATCAGCCCAACTATAAGCGCACGGACTAAATCGTATTCTGCTAAAAATGTTTCAATCAAGCGACAAGGTTCTTAAGGGCCATAATCATCCCCCGATGCTCCCCTTCATGTGCACAGTTGTAGACCATCATATCAAGAAGCGTATCAAAACGAGCCCCACCACCCGTTTGCCACGGCTGAAATTCAACATGATCAAATTTGCCAGATACAGCATCTGCAATCATTTGGTCTGGCAATGAGATAAAGACTTTGAGTAGTTCTTCTGGATCAGGATCGGCCGTCCATGTCGCCGGTGAGGTTCCAATCCCATATAGCGGGATATATGCCGCCCGGTCCATAGGAGCCTCAAGGCTTGAATGGCCGTACGTCAGCCCGATCTGCGCCCAAATCAAATGTCCGACATTCCAAGCGATATTATTATCATGCCCTGCAGGGATCATCATCCACTGTTCGGCCGATAACCCCTCAACCACATCTTGGACCTGTTGCCTCGAATTCTTAACAATCTGAGCAACGGATACATATACGTCTCGTTTTTCCATTTTTCCCCTAATCTCATAGCATCTTGTTTAGCTTCTATCGATGCGTTCATTTAATAATTGAATCGCCGTACGCAAAGTTCGTGTGCGTGACATCTCTAGCCGAACCTGTTGTTTGAGCAGCTCCAAAGCTCTTTCTGTACCAATCTCACCTAATGATTCTGAAATCTTGCGGCGCAGCCATGAATGGTGTGACTCTGCCATCATGTTTTCAAGCTCATCCCGGCACTGAATCAGAGTGCGAGCCGCACGTTTACGCAAAACGGGCTCAGACAAATTGCTTTCAAGCCCGTATTCACCCGGCTCTGTAATTGTGGCATCATCGGCCGGACCCGAAAGCACACCAGCGTTGTCGACGCCAGCATCATCTGGTGCCCCGATCCATAAACGCGCCACAGCTTGGGCCGCATACCCATGTGCCCGCACATTATGCGCAGTCGTTTCCTCGCGTAAAAGTTTAAGCAGAGTACGTGACACTAAATCGTGCTTATGCGCTGTACGGCGGCCGAGCATCCCCATGATATACACCGCCTGCGCTCGAATTTCAGCCTCATCAACACTTGTGCCCACGCAGTCAGTGCACAATCGAATGGCAGTCATTAAGACACTATTGTGATCAAGCTGTGTCAGTGCATCGGTGCAACACCATGACACAAACAAATCATCGGCCGTGTCGGTATAAGCCAGATATTGCCCCTTGTCCCCCGGCTTGCCAGCTGCGTAGCGAAACTCCAAAAACTGGAGCAATTTCTCGCGCGCCGATTGGTTCAGGGCACGCGCATCTTTTTTGCTTAACTTAGAGAACCGGCCGCCGCGCTCTAACAACCCATCTGCCATAAGCCCTAAGCCAAATCCAGCCAAGCCGCGTACCAA
>JBGCDP010000280.1:0-21505 GCA_045105475.1 Anaerolineae bacterium | reverse complement strand
AAAAAGCGCATGTTTGACAATGCGCTTTTAATCCAATGTAGGCTCGATTAGCTGAATATTACCGTTTCTCATTACATTTGAACCTTCCTTATTAGTTTTAGCCTATTACAAAAACGCCTGTCACATTTTCAATCTTTGTACATGGGACTCATCTTCCTTATTTCAATTAATTCCAAATAAACCTAGTTTGCTGAATATTATCTCTTCTCATTTAAACCTCCGTTTGTAGTCTGCTTTCGAACCTCTTAATCAAAGATTGTTTCCTTGATTCACCAACATTTTAGAATTGATTAGCCTTTAGCGATAGTGACGAATGTCACCATCGCAGACAATCTCTATTTTGGGTGCTATTTGAAATTTTGGCAGGCAAACAAGCGGCCGAAGATGTAGATTAGACTTGTTTTTTTTTACTGCATGTGGATATAATGCCTGATACTTACTTAACTTAAGTAAGTAAGTATTGCCATTAAGATTCCCCCTCAAAAGGATTTCAAAGCACATGTCAAAAAACGGTACGGCTGGTTTATTACGGACAATCAATCGAGCTGCGATTCTTGAGTATCTGCGTGACAATAGCCCCGTGTCTCGCTCTGGTATTGCTAAGAAATTAAACATCAGTTTACCTACTATCATGCGCATTATCGACGATTTAATCGAAGAAAAGCTTGTGTGTGAAACTGGATTGAAAGAAACAAGCAAAGGTCGGCCGGCCCCTCTAATCGAATTTAATGGGGTAGGGTTCGCTATTATCGGAGTTGATTTAGGTGGTACGAAGATATATGGCACTGTGGCAGATATGTCTGGCAATGTGCAGTATTCTCTTTACCGGACTCACGAAGAAAATGAAACCATAGTCGGGGAAAACTATCTGGAGGGGTTGTGCCACTTTATCCAACAATTATTAGATGCCCCTCGGCCGGAAGGGCAAAAAATCCGTGGGATCGGCATTGGCGCACCGGCAGTCACCCTTGTTCCAGAAGGAATTGTCACATGGGCACCCAGCCTCAATTGGCGTGACTTACCCCTGCAAGACATATTAACCGAGCGTTTTGATCTGCCCGTTATCGTTGATAACGATGTCAACCTGGCGGCTTTGGGGGAGTGGGGCTTTGGCTCTGGTAAAAATTCCTCAAGCATGGTGATGATGACGCTGGGCACCGGTATTGGAGCTGGCATCATTATCGATGGGGAAATTCTTCGAGGGCATAACCAAGCGGCTGGGGAAATTGGCTACATGCTGCCTAGCATTCAATTATTAGGGCATCGTTATGATGGGTTTGGCGCTTTAGAAATGATGGCATCCGGGAGTGGCATTGCTGATAGAGCCAAGATGCTTTTAGACCATGAAGGGATTCCTCACCCCGATGAACGTTTAGATGCCCGATATGTTTTTGCTCAAGCTGAATTAGGCGTTGAATGGGCGAATCAAGTTTTGGTTGAAACGATTGACTACTTGGCTCTGGCTATTGTCAATATTAGTACTGTTTTAGACCCTGAATTAATTGTGTTAGGGGGTGGTGTCACCAACTCAGCACAGTCGTTAATCGAGTCAATTAGAAAAAGAATTGAAGGCGTTACCCCCTTTGTGCCTGAAATGAAGTTAACACAGCTCGGCCGGGAAGCGGCCGTGATGGGGGCGATTATGCAAGTGATGAAAGCAACTGACGAATATGTCGTTATCAAACAACTGGGATGATAGCGACCGATTGCGAAAGGTTGTGTGACTTTCAAATTTGGCTAAAAGCATTTTGAAATCTACCTAAAATAAACGAGAAGGTGTTGTATGTACCAAGATTTACATGTTATTGATTTCCATTGCCATTTCCCAACCGAGAAACCTTGGTTTGCTGGAATGTTTCCTGACTGGCGTAAAGAATATCTTGATCGCATTGGGGAGCGGCGAGCCAAAATTGTGCAAGAGCATGCGCTAGCTTATAACAAAGATTGGCGGCTAGCATGGGACTTCCCTCGGCCGGAGCAAGACCACCCTGGCGATGACATTCAGGGCAAGCGTTGGGCAGATGAAATCGACAAATATGGTCTACGGGCCGTTGGCTTTGTCACGGGAGGCGGCAACGATAATCTAGCAAAAATTGCCAAACCGTATCCCGATAAATTTATCGGCTTTGCCCACCACTATCTGTTCGCTGACAACGCCGTGGAAGAACTATATCGTTCAGTTAACGAACTGGGCTTTAAGGGGTACAAGCTGCTGGCCCCAACCCTTGATCGGCCGATTGAAGATACGGCCGCATATCCTGTTTGGGAAGCCTGTGCTGACTTAAACATCCCTGTCTTGATCCATTTTGGCATACAGGGAAGCGGTGGTGGCATCGCTACACATCAAAATATCGACCCACTTAAATTGCATAACGTCGCCAAAGATTTTCCCGATGTGAACTTTGTCGTCCCCCATTTTGGGTGTGCATGGCTGCGTGAAGCCCTGCAGCTTTGCTGGGCCTGTCGCAACGTCTATATCGATACCTGTGGCTCTAATCAATGGGTCAAGTGGGTTCCTGGTGATCTAACCGTCAAAGACCTGTTTCGCAAATACCTTGAAACGATTGGTTCTGAGCGCATTATTTTTGGAACCGACTCAAGCTGGTTCCCACGCGGATTTGCGATCCGTTATCTACAGGATCAGATCCGTGATGCACGGGATATCGGCATGACCCATGATCAGCTTCAAGCGATATTTGGTGGCAATGCTGCTCGCTTGTTGAAAATCGATCTTGAAGGGTAGTTTAAACACAAAAAGGTGATTTTTACCTCTCAATTTTCAGGGAAAGCTGTGTAATGCGCAGAGCTAGAAAACAAGAGGTTTTAAATATATAGGGTCTTGATCAACTTGAAAGATAAGGCCCTGAGTGATTCTCTTTAACAAATATTAGGAGGTTGAAGAAAATGAAGAAAAGTTTGTTCTATATTGTCAGTTTGCTTGTTTTTGGAGCAATTCTTGCGGGGTGCCAACCACAAGCGCCGCAGATCGTTGAGGTGACTCGTGTGGTTACAGAAACTGAGACCGTGATTGAAGAGGTTGAAGTTATTAAGGAAGTTGAGAAAGAAGTCGAGGTCGTTAAAGAGGTTGAGGTGATTAAAGAGGTCGAAGTTGCGGCCGACTCTGACGTCATTACGATCGAATATTGGCAATATTTCTTTGACGCACGGGTTGATGCGATGAATCGCCTTATCCAGCAGTTTGAAGCTGAAAACCCAGACGTACGTGTGATTCACAACAGTGACATCCCTTACGCAGACTTTCGAGACAAAATTGCAGCTTCAGCTCCGGCCGGCGTTGGGCCAGATGTGGCAACCCTTTTCTATGGTTGGGTTCCAGCTTGGGTTGATGCAGGCTATCTAATTCCTCTCCCAGAAGAAGTGTATACGGCCGATGAAATTGCGGCTCAATTCTCTCCTATGGTATTGGAAAGCGAGCTAGATGGTGAATATTGGGCGGTTCCGACCGCAGTGCGCACACTCGCGCTTTTCTGGAACAAAGATATCTTTGAAGCGGCCGGACTTGATCCTGAGAAGCCACCGACAAACTTAGACGAGTTGGCTGAAATGGCCCAAGCACTCACCGTTTACGACAGTGCTGGTAACATCGAGATCGAAGGGTTCCCAGTTGCCCCAGCTGGTCAAGCTCACCATTGGTTCCGTGAAGTATTGGTCCGCCAATATGGAGGCGTTCCATACAGCGACGACAACCGGACCGTTATGTACAACAGTGCAGAAGGGTGTGAAGCGTTTACATATATGACTCGCTTTGAAGCAGAATGGAATACCGGTAGCAACGACCTGTTTGAAGATGCAACCCAGGCGTTCTTGCAAGGTAAATCAGCCATTCACATCGATGGCTCTTTCCGTATTGGTTCGATTGATAAAAACGCACCAGACCTCAATTATGGTGTCGTTGAGCTACCCGTCGGAAACGATGTCCAATCAACCTTCGGTTCGTATTGGACGCACGGAATTACTCGCAAAGCGGCTGAAGATCCAGCCCGTTTAGATGCAACGATTCGCTTTTTGAAATTCATCACGAAAGCGGAATCTGGCGCATTGTGGGTAGGAAAAGTGGGCGAGCTTCCAGCTCAGCTTGAAGCGGCCGCAGACGAAGAGTTATTGGCTGACCCGATCCTAGGTGCATTCTCGGCCGGATTGCCATACGCTCATGCAACATTCTTTGTTGACGAATCACAGCAGCGTCAAGTTATCGTTGATGCGTATGATGCGGTTCGACTACTCGGCACTGATCCATGTGAGGCACTCAATGAAGCAGCAGCGATTGAACAAGAGCTGCTCGACGATTTCTGGGCTGACCGTTAGACATCGACTAAGTTAGCATCCAAGGTGCAAAGTGTTGCTAAGTTGTAGCATTTTGCACCTTTTTTCTATCAGAATAGAACGAGGAATGAATCGATGATAAATTTAACCAATCGACAGCGACGCGTGATGTGGGCTTACATCTTTCTTTTTGTCCCCATGCTGTTTTTTCTTTTCATCCGCATCATCCCCACCATTTCAGCATTTAACATCAGTTTACACGATTGGAACCCACTCGCAGTTGAGCAAACGTTTGTCGGCTTAGACAACTATCGCCAACTCGGCGAAGATCTGGCCAATCCCCGCTCTGTTACCCGCAAAGCATTTGTCAACACGATTCAATATGTTGCCATCGGCATGCCGATTCAATTGCTCCTCGCTTTGGGAATTGCTTTACTGCTTAACAATATTAACAAGTTCAGCACCTTTTTTAGAGCGATTTACTTTCTTCCGTTTGTGACTTCTACGGTTGCAATCTCTTGGGTTTGGCGCTGGCTCTATCAGCCACAGTATGGCTTTTTAAATGTGATGCTCTCGTTTTTTAACTTAGGGCAACAGCCGTTTCTAAAACATCCTAATCAAGCGTTGTATTCGATTGTTGCGGTTGTCATTTGGCAGGGACTAGGCTTTTCGATCATTATCTTTTTGGCAGGCTTGAAACAGATTCCGCAAACTTATTATGAAGCGGCCGAAATTGATGGTGCCTCACGCTTCCAAGCTTTTCGCAACATCACGATCCCCTTGCTCAATACAACCATCGTCTACTTGGCCGTATTGCAAACGATTAGTTTCTTGCGCATGTTTGATTATGTCATCAACATGACCACCCAAGGTGATGGTGGGCCGCTTTCCAGTACAACAACTGTCACACTGCGCATATACCGTGAAGCGTTCTCAAGCTTTGATATGGGATACGCATCAGCTTTAACCGTGGCTCTTTTTGCCATCATATTGCTGATTACGATTCTGCAACTACGCGTTTTTTCGCGAAATGATTAGCCACCAAGGTGAACTAAATGAGTGTTCTAGACCATAATGATGTAGTCGCCCAGCCCTTATCTGAGCCGGTTCAAAACAGCCCAAGTGCCCAGCGTCAAGACCGTGTGCTTAAATTAGTCAGTTATATTTTGCTGATTGTTGGTGGGCTTTCGATGGTGGTTCCTTTTATTTGGATGATCGCCACGTCGTTAAAACCAGCGGCCGAAATTTATCAGGGGAACTTCTTTCCAAACCTCCCAACTTTAGACAACTACCGGCATGTCATTTTTAATACCGCTTTTCCAAAATGGTATTGGAACACCTTTGTTGTCGCCGTGATCAGCACCGTTAGTGTTGTGTTTTTTGATACCCTGATGGGGTTTGTATTTGCCAAATATGACTTCCCCCTCAAGAAACTCTTCTTCATCTTAATCCTCAGCACCCTCATGATTCCAACCGAGATGTTGTTGATTCCATGGTTCATTATGTCAGCCCAACCGATTATCGGCCCAAGCTGGGTCGATACCTACTGGGGCATCGTCTTCCCCGGTATTATCACGGCATCTGGCATATTTCTCATGCGTCAATTTATGGAAGGTGTTCCAAACGAATTGTTGGATGCGGGGCGCATAGATGGGGTAAGTGAGTTCGGCCTATTTTGGCGCATCGCCGTCCCTCTTACACTGCCAGCGATGTCAGCCCTCGCTATTTTCAACTTCTTGGGCAATTGGAACGCTTATATTTGGCCTTTAATTGTCACTTCTGACCGGGCAATGATGACTCTGCCCGTGGGTCTCTCGTTTTTCTCTAGCGAGAACGGAGCAGATTGGCATCTGATTATGACTGGGGCCACCCTGTCTGTTTTGCCCCTCATGATTATTTTCATCATGTTTCAACGGTACATTATTAAGGGCATCGCCCTCACAGGAATCAAAGGTTAATGAGCACTTCCTCCTCCTTTCCTCATCCAATCTATCGAGATCATGTTCTTATTCCCGCTTACGAAGGGGCATCTGCTCATCTGTTTGGGCCGATGCTGGCGGCTAACAGGACGCATGCTGTGATGTTGGCAACTCAAAACATAATTTCGGCTGAAAACGCCAAAGCTCTGCTCAATGCGATCGATCAGGTCGACGAAGCGGGAATTGAAGCATTAACTTATCAGCCTGGTATTGAGGATCTTTTTTTTCATGTCGAAGGGCGCATTATCGAAATTTGCGGCCCCGAATTTGGTGGAAACTTGCAGTTAGCACGCAGCCGCAACGACCTTGGGCATACGCTCGCACGTTTAGCCATCCGGCCGACAGTGCTTGATCTTTTTCAGCGGAGCCTCGATTTGCGCAAAACCGTTTTGGCTTTGGCCTATGAGCATTTAGACACCGTGATGCCCGGCTATACCCATACCCAACCGGCCCAACCGACAACGTTTGCCCATTATTTGGGCGGTGTTCTAAGCTTTTTAGAACGAGACAGTCAGCGACTGCTTGCCGCGTTTAGGACGGTGAATCAGAGCCCACTAGGGGCGGCCGCTTTTACCGGTACCGGCTTTGACATTGATCGCGAGCTAAGTGCCACTTTGTTGGGCTTTGACGGGGTGATGGTTAGCAGTCAAGACTGCATCGGGGCCTCAGATCATTTAACTGATATCGCAAGCGCCCTCTCAAGCTTAGCCATCAATCTATCCCGCATGACCCATGATTTACTGTTTAAGGCGACCCGCGAAAGCGGTGCAATCCGCATTGATGATAGCTTTATTCAAATTAGCTCGATCATGCCTCAAAAGCGTAACCCTGTGGTGCTGGAGCATCTACGTGCTCGTCTTAGCCGTTTGTTGGGCATGGCCCAAATAATCGTCACGCAGTGTCACAATATCCCTTATGGTGATACCCAAGATATTGAGGATGAGATCGAGCCAACGACGTTTGGTGCCATTCAAACGGCCGCTGATATTTTAGAACTGTACGAAAGCGTTTTTGCTACATTGAAACTAAATGTCCCTCATTTGCTGTCTGAAGCTGCGGCCGGGTTTACCACGGTGACTGAATTAGCGGACACCCTCGTTCGAGAGGCGAAGCTCCCTTTTCGGTCCGCCCATCATGTTGTTTCGCAACTTGTTCAGCAACTTTACAGTGCAGGGCTAGATGTTGAAGCGATTACGCCACAGTTAATTGGTGATATTTCAGAAAATGTCTTAGGTGAGCGGGTAGAACTAGCTGTTGACGTGCTGAATAAGGCGTTAGACCCTGTGGCTTTTGTAGCTGGACGAGCGGTTCTGGGTGGAGCGGCCGCATCAGCAACGAGAAATCTGCTCAATGCACAGGTCGATCAGCTAGCCGTAGATGTGAGCTGGTTAGCGCAGGAAAATAACCGTCTTGCACAAGCTGCCGCTAAACTAGTAAAAGCGGCTCAAGCGTATCAATAGTTAGGGTTGGCCCGTTGCACTTGGGGGCAGAGTTGGAAGAGGTGTGGACGTTGGAATCGGTGTTTCTGTTGGTGTGGCGGTAGGGATTGGTGTGCGTGTAGGGGGGACTGTGGCTGCAACTGGGAAGTTTTCAAATGGGATCGGGTCAATCTCGACCAGTACCCCACTAATCCAACCAAAATTCCCATCTCCGATCTCTATTAAGTACCAAGGGATACCGGTTGAATTATAAGCGTAGGCCCAGACAATAATTTCCGTATTTGCGTTGAGCCTAGCGACCACTCCATACTCAAGACCGGGCCCTGATCGAATATTTGCCTCTTGTAATGGGGCATCTTGGTAGGTATCGGTAATTTTTACTGTAAAAGGCGCTTGGGTTTGCGAGGCTACATCTGAGGGTAATGTCGCAGTTTCAACGATACTTATTTGGGTTTGAGTGGGTAAAGCAGTTGGCTCAATCGTTTCATCGGCCGTTTCTGAATCAACCGAAGGGATCGCAGTAATCACGATATTAGTTGGGGTCGGCTGGACAGAGATAGGTTGTGCTGCCGGTGTGTTTTGGATGGGCAGCTGTATGATTGCTGGTTGAGCAGTTGGTGTTGGGTTGACCGTTCGGGTTAGGAAGTAGGTTGCAGCCCCAGCCGCAGTTAAAATGACGAGAGCCAATATGCCTACAAGGGTTAAAAGCAGCCGGTTGTTATTTTGACGGGCAGGCTCGGCCGTGAGAGGCGCTTGATTGTAATCTTCTTGGTAAAGATAGGAAAAAATACCCCATTCAATTTCCGGCTTTTTTAGATCACATCTCTCAATTAATTTAGGTAGCCGGCCGCGACGTGAAAGCTCCATAATCAAATGGCGAACATTCCCCTCTTTTGATAGACCCCCTAACGCACTATAGTCTACGCCTAAATCAAAACTTAAATCTTCAAGTTCATCACGGCTAAACCAGTTCGTTAAAATCTCTTTTAGTTGGATTAGTTGTTGTTGTCTAAAATCTTCGGCCGACATTTAGTTGGGTGTGTAGCTCAATTATTTAAAGGGAGAGCCTCATTCGTCTGTTTGCCATCTTCTTTGATATCAAAAGATTCAAGCATTCGATTTAAAAAGTATACAAATTGCTGTAAGTAGACTCAAAACTCATGGAACTAAAAAAGTGATAGATGGAACTAAGCGATTCGTGGAAAAGGAGGTGCAGCAATCGAAAACATTATACTGATTCTGGTGGTAAATTGGGGGGCGGCACAGATTTTTTTTCTGAGGATTTATGTGGAACGGGCTCTGGTTGTCTAATTAAGCGTGAGATTGAGATACTAACGATGAATAAAAGGACCGCTCCGGCTAAGTTCCAACCGCTAATAGATGGGGTCTCTACCAAAAAATCACCCGTTATAGACGAACCAAAGAGAGCAAAAGATATTGTTCCGGGCAACCCACCTAGCATCGTTGCTAATGCAAATGCCGGCAGAGATAAGCGCATAAATCCGGAGAAATAGCTAACGACATCGTAAGGCAGGTAAATCAAACGCATCATCAAGACTGATTGAAATGAGTTGGTGCGTAATCGGTCTGAGAAGCGAGAGATCATTGAATCTTTAAATCGCTCAGGAACCATAATTTCGCCAAAAAATCGGCCGACAAACCAAGCCAGCACGGACGACCCATTGCTCCCAATAATTGCCAGAATGGCTCCCACTACAGGCCCGTAAACGTACCCAGCTGCAATGGTTAAAAACGTCGAAGGAAAGAAGACAATCGGCTGTACGATGTAAAACCCGATGTATATGATGGGTCCCCAAACTGAGTCATGAGCAAAGTCAATTACCTCACGCAAAATATCTACAGCAGAAAGCCCCGATTGGCGCGAATAGATCCAAAAGGCTGAAACAACTGCAATCCAAATTAGCAAGGTGATAAGCCGAAAGACTCGGCCGGGAGATTTACTCATAATAGCCTGACAGACCGCCTGTTATTGTCTTTCTGATGGGTTCGTGTGCAATAAACTTACAACAAACTGAGATTCAGTTGTTGATTCGAAAAGTGTAGCTTACGTAGCAGGCTAAAACGAGAGATTTAGGTCCCAATTAATGAGTTAATACAACAATCCTTAGATAGCATAAAGAGGTACTGCGAGCGGAATTGGGCGAGCAGCACCTCTTTAATCTTTGACTTGCTATTTCAAGATTACGAAGACAAACGGCCGCTTGCCTGTTTCTTCATGCAAATGGCGAATGGTTGTTTCTTCAATCAGGTGACTTAGTTTGTCCCCTGACTTCTTGGCGCCGTGTCGTTGTACAACTTCACGCACGACCTTCTCAACGCCATCATACAGTTCATCTTCAAGGTTAAGAAAACCTCGGGTTATAAACTCGACTTTTCCGGGGACATTTCGGCCATTCACTGGCACGCCCATGACGAAGAAGCCGCTATCAGCTAGCCGTTCACGGTCACGAAGTACGCGGCGTGTGACATCACCGACTTGGCCAGAGCCATCAATATAAATATAGCCACCTTTAAGTCGCTCTTTAATATCGATGCTGTCGCTGTCCATTTCAACGGGTGTCCCGTTTTCAATAATGGCAACATTCTCTTTTGGGATCCCCATATCATAAGCTAAGCGTGCATGGGCGGTTAGATGGCGCAGCTCACCATGGACGGGGATGAGGTATTTCGGCCGCACAAGGTTAATCAGCAGCTTCATCTCTTCCCGACTTGCATGGCCCGAGACATGTACGTTGGTCAAATCATCATAGACTACGTCGGCACCTAAATGGAACAAACGGTTGATAATGCGGGTGACTGTTTCTTCATTTCCTGGAATTGTGTGAGCTGACAATACAACTGTATCGCCAGGTTCAAGCGTTAAGCTACGGCTACGGTTCCATGCCAATCGGCCAACGACCGATGTCGGTTCACCCTGTGACCCGGTCACCATATAAACGATTTTTGAAGGAGCCATTTTGCGAGCCGTATCTAGATCAACAATCAGGTCTTCTGGTAAATCTAGATAGCCCATTTCAAGAGCCATGCGCACGTTGTCTTTCATCGAGCGGCCGACAACGGCCATTTTTCGGCCGTTTTTGATGGCGGCATCACCCACCTGCTGGATGCGAGAAATAAGCGATGCGAATGTTGCTACAATGATGCGCCCTTTTGCATCTTCAAAAACCTCATCCATCGCCTCAGTAATTAAGGTTTCCGATTGGGTCCAGCCACGACGTGTCGCATTCGTGCTGTCTGCAAGGAGACATAAAACCCCACGTTGCGAAAACTCAGCCAGTTTGGCAAAGTCTGGTGGCCAGCCGTCTACAGGCGTATGGTCAAACTTATAGTCGCCAGAATGGACGATAAGTCCGGCCGGAGTTGTAATGCCAAATCCGACACAGTCTGGAATACTATGTGCCATGTGGAATGGCTCGATCATAAATTGACCGATATTGAGCGTATCACCAGCTTGCATCTCGTGGATTTTTGTTTCAGCTAATAAACCTGCATTTTTTAGTTTGACACGAAGTAATCCGGCTGTTAGCGGGGTCGCATAAATCGGGGCTGATACATCTCGCATAAGATGGGTCACAGCGCCAACGTGATCTTCGTGGCCATGTGTAAACAAAACCGCTTTGATGCGATCTAGCTTGTCCATGAGGTAGTTAAAGTCCGGGATGATATAGTCAACTCCCAGCATGTCATTTTCTGGGAACATAATGCCGCAGTCGATGAGGATAATTTCGTCATCGTACTCAATGCAGGTCATGTTTTTCCCGATTTCTCCGAGCCCTCCAAGAGGGACAAGGCGTACTTTTGAATTCATTTAATCTCCGTAAAGGTGTATTGTTTAGGATTGACGACTTAGTACCTGCTAATTGATAGCTAGATACACAGATAAACAAGAAAGGTAGTCGTCAGTAAGTAAAAAGAAACGAGGAAGCAACTCTTTTGCTCTTAAATTCGTTTCTTCGACATTAAAAGCTCCAATTCTAATGTCTGGATAGGTGATGTCGTTTTGATGCTAACTAGAGTGCACCAAGATAGCTGGCATATCGCCAGTATTAATCACCCGATCCGTTTGCAGAGGCGGCCGGGAGGTCATATTTCAAAATGAGGACTGTAATATTGTCGTGCCCGCCCCGTGAGTTTGCTAAATCTACCAGTTTTTTTGTAGCTTCTTGTGGTGCATGGTTAGATACCATGTCATTTATCTCTTCATCATTAACATGATTGGTTAGCCCGTCTGAGCAAAGAACCAAACAGTCGTTTGGTTTAAGAGATAGTTTGAAAATATCAACAACTGGGGTTTGCTCTGAGCCAATGCTCTGCAAAATGATATTTCCAATGTTCAGCGCATCCGCTTCATCAGCCGTTACGATGCCTTCTTCCAAAAGTTTTGCGATTAAGCTGTGATCTTTAGTAACTTGGGTAATTGCCCCGTTTGAAACCAAATAACCACGGCTGTCACCTACATTGGCAATCGCCACAGAATCATCTCGTATCGCGGTTGCGACAATGGTGGTACCCATACGTCGATCATCTTGCCGCTCATCAATGAGCATGCATAAATCAAAATGGGCAGATTCAATCGCTTTCTTTAATCTGACACCCATATCGGCCGTTTCTGAATTCTGTAGGAAGTGTAGGATCGTTTTTTCTGAGGCAAAGCTGCTAGCAACTTCCCCAGCGTCTGCTCCCCCTACTCCGTCAGCAACAATGTAAAGCCAGCCGTTCTGAGCTTCTTGCTCCACAGTTTGCGGTTCATGGCCAATAACGAAATCTTCATTGTGATCTCGCACTTGCCCTCTGTCAGTGAGGTATGCACTTTGTATTGTGCCGATACTTGACATATTTAAACTATATACCTGATAAAGTTGGTGGGCAAACACGCCTCCGAAGGCAAGTGGTCCACTAGACTTATTGGTTGCGTTGTGATCTTAAAGAATAGTCTCAAAATCTTTATCCCGGAAGGGTTTGGATCAATTGGAAGATGACGGCCAAAATAGCAATTGCTACTACAATTAGCAGAAGCGTATTGCCCCAGCCTGATTTTTTTGGTTTTTCTATATTTGCACGTGCTTTGGCTGCTTGTGGGGCAGCTCGATCAGCATTGACTCGATCAGCGATTGCGACAGTCGGTGCATCTAAAGAAACATCCTCAGGTACATCTGGCTGTTTCGAAGCCAAGTCATCATTCGCTTCTTCAGATCCTGTTTCTGTTACACCAGCCGCTTCTAGCTCTTCAAGCCGTTCACGAGCCAATGTGAGGTCAGGATTTAACTGCAGCGCTTTGCGCAAAAAAAGCACCTGCCTTTCGCCAGATACAGCCTCTCCC
Source organism: Anaerolineae bacterium (assembly GCA_045105475.1). GTDB lineage: Bacteria > Chloroflexota > Anaerolineae > Promineifilales > Promineifilaceae > WTJY01. Next base: position 8,462 of record JBGCDP010000280.1, on the reverse strand, counting down.
AAAACCATCCATGCCTCAGCATTTCGTGGATCATCTCTTAGAATTTGTGCGACGAGACTTTGTGCTTCTACACGGTCTCCCTTTTCAATTGCTTCCCATGCGGTTTGAAGATTTCTCATTCAGATTTACTTTGCTTAAATTAAAACTATTTTGATCGTTACAAACAGTTCTGATTATGTTTAATAGTTAAAACAACGACTGCTAAAGCGAAAATGGGTATTAATTTGGCAAGCTTGTATTCCGTAGAATTCGAGTTTTCACTTTACCTTACATAATAATCGGCAATTTTAGCAGATATTAGCTTAATTCTCTACATAGTCCTTTTCATGGCAATCCCTATATGGTCCAGGATTGATAAAAAAGGTGACAATATTTCTTCTTTTTCACATTGATTTGTCTAAAAGCGTGAGCTGAAGCTTAATTGATAGATTGTTGTAACTGTTTTCTTTTCATCATGTTCATGTAAAAACTAATGACTAATGTTTAAACACTACTTTCAAAAAGTGATTGTTTTGTCTGCCACCCTGTTTTTGGTGGCCATGTTTTTGTTCTTTGTGCCACCTATTCCTACTGGGCAAGCTAGGTTTCGGCCGGCTGCGATTCAACTCGATAAAGAAAAACCAAGCTATGCACGTTGCACTCATCACGCGGGCTTAAATCCGGCCGTCTTTGCCTATAGCAGCGCAATTATTTGGGAAACTGAAAACGATTACTTGGACGTTCGTACACAATTTCTTGAAGATCGTAACTATCATCCGAATCTAGCTAGAAGTGACCCAGCTTGGAGCGATTACGATCTGTTGAAACGATCCCCATTTTCGCTGTCAACCTTGGGAGTTGAATTTATGAATGCTGCAACTTTGAACTATCGGTATATTGCAAAAGATGCTCAGCAAGTAGTCACATCGCGTACATTGGCCGTGTGTATTGACAGTAAGCGAGTTAGGTCAACTCAGGCAGCTATGCATACAATTTTTAATGGCGGCCGGGCAGAGTTTGACGATTGATCCACCAAATTATTTTAGGCCATAAATAATCGCTAGATCGTCTTCATAGACCGGTTCCCACTCTTCAGCCTCATCGATTAGGGTGCGCAAACCACCGTTTGCATTGATTAAAATATAGTCAATGTTGTATTGATCCAGCGGTTCTCGCCAGTTATTTTGGCGCGTGTAAGTCTGCATGTAGAAGTAGATAAGTTCGTCCCCGTACAGGTCGGCCCGGCCGTCGATAACTACCGGAACCTCGCGCCAGATAAGATAACCGCCCCACACATATTCATTGAAAATGCGGGATTGGGTGAGCCCTTCATCTTCTAACCAATCCACGGCCGCCACTGGGAACTCTGCCTGAATTACCTCTTCGGTATAGCCAAGCTGTTCAACCGAGAATACAACGATGCCCAATAAAACCAGCCCAACTGCAAACCAGCTAATCCGATTTATCATTTTGTTTGGTGCCGTGTCCGGTGTTTGACCGCTGAGCATCGGATACCAAGGCGTATCAACAAAAGCCCCTAGCAAGTGGCGACTGAGCACAGGAATGGCAACCAGTGAGAATAGTGGAATATTTCGTACAGATTGCAGCCCCGCAAAGGTTGTGCCTGCAATGAATAGGGCATCGGTCCAAAGTACCGGCCGTTTGCTCAAAATCATTGCAAAGAAGGTTCCCATGACCATAAAACCGAAGAACCAGAATATGCGTACATGGAAGTTGGGTGATTGCCATTCGGTAATGGTGTCGCGCATCGCGTCGCTTGTGAGGGTTTCAAATGCGTAAAGCCACATCTTGTAGCCGTTTGGGTTAATGATTGTCAGTAGAAAGCCAATGATGCCGACCGCTGCCAATGTTTGTAGCTGTCGCCAGTTTAAGCCCCCTTCCCTTTCGCCTGACAGAATATGCTGTATCCCTTCCCCCACAACGTAGACGCCTAAGATGACAAAGCCAAGCAGGAAACCACCATGCATATTGACCCACAATAAAAATAGAAGCGGGAATGACCATGCCCAGCGGATAGACCATCGGCCGCGTCTGACTTGCTCTGTGACCAAAATGATCCATGCGCCAAAGAGGATGTTGAACATTTGCGGCCGGGCGTTTAAAAAAGGAATCGAGGCGGAAATCCCCCAAAATGCGGCGAATCCTGCTAAATAAGGCTGTCCGTCACTGGCCCAAAATAGCATGCCAAATGTGAGCGCCACAATAAGCGCAAACAAAATACTCAGCCCATATAGTCCGCCCAGTTGGTTATAAGCCGTAATCATTAGTACTTGAGTTAGCCATTCATGTGTAATCCATTCACGGCCGCTGGCTGCAAATGTGAAATCGGGATCTTCATAGGGAATGCCATTTTCCAGAATGTATTCACCTGTTTTGAGATGCCAGAAAAGATCAGGATCATGGGCAACACGAAGTGAAAAACCAAATAAGGCGATGAAAAAAATAAAAACGAATAATTTGCGAGGAGTGATCTGCAGCATGTAAAAAGTGTTGGATTACGAAATATTTTGAATAAGTGGGGGTAATAGTAAAGCTAAATAGATTAGGAGATAAGACTTGTAGTACTAATCACTTAGGAGCTTGAGTTGAACTGGAGTAGGTAATGGGTCAGCATAGAGCGTATTCTTAAGCATTTAGAATCGCCTTCATAAAGCAGTTGTATCAGCTTGAAACACAAAGGTTAAAAACATGCGGCACCAAGAAAGCACCAATTATCATGATGAGACTTACTATCTATTCAACAATGCACTGAACAGTTATATGAGCCATCTCCAAAAGATTTTTAATCGTGGGATGATCGAAGCCTGGATTGTTCAAGAGAATGTCAAAAACCTATCTCCATGGTCAGTCAACGATACGCTAAAGTATTTTGAGCAGTTACCGATTCCCGATCCTTCAAACGAGACGGAAGGGGAGATCTGGATGGCTGGGTTTAATTCGACACAGCCACAGCCGAGAACGGTTCAGGACGTTGCTGAGATTTTTAAACTACCTGTAACTGAATTAGAGATTGTAGGCTAAAGGTTACTCTACACGACGTGCATACACAGTAAAAAGGTCCCCAAAATTTACTGGAACAGCTTGATCTCCCAAATTAAGCGTGTTCACAACAAAGTTTGCCACTTTTCCTAGAGATGGGTTTAAGCCACCAATGCGGCTAGCTAAGTAGTGCATTCTTAAATAGCGCCCTTGCGTACCGGTCCAAATGATCTCAAAGCCTGCCTTTTCCAAAAAGCGAATGAGCATTTTTTGACTAAAGAATTGGATATGCATAGCCATGAACCATGGCCAACGTGCCCCCATGATTTTTGCTGTCAGGCTGTCGATGTCCATCGTATGTACAGCTAAGACGCCACCGGGTTTGAGCAGTGAGTAGGATTTTTTGAGCTCGCTCATCGGGTCGGCCAAATGTTCGATAACGTCCCACATTGTTACGACGTCAAACGTTCGGCCGCTGATTTCAGGATGGTCTGATGTGCCATGGATGATGGGCAGCTCAGCTTTGTGAGCATAATCGGCCGCCCAGTCAGATGGCTCAACACCGATAGCATCCCATCCTTTTTCAAGAGCAACTTCAACAAAAATGCCGATATAAGCGCCGATATCTAGAACCGTCCGGCCGTTGGCGGGGCCAGTGATTTGCTCTAAGGCTTCAAGATGCTTGCTAAACGTAAGCCGCCGGCCGATGCGTTCCTCGACATAGGTTTCATCTTCCACCGCTGCATACAATTCCAACAGCTCATCCCCATCTTGCACAGGATTGGTGTAGACGTGGTCACATTTATTGCACTGCACAATTTGGCCGTGGATGCCGTAGTCAGGTGTGGTGCAGCGAAAAGCTGACATATCGGCCGTTTGGCCGTTCATGGTCGATGGGTATTTAACTGTGTAATTATCGCTGTTACAGAAATTGCAGAGGACGTTGATCATAAAAAGGTTCTAATGGTCAATGGAGAATTGTTGATGAGTAATCACTTGAGTTTGTGAAGTTAAGCCGGTCACTGGTCACTGGTCACAGACACACTTGCCTGAGCAGGGGTGTCACCCGACAAGCGCCGCAGGAATAGATGGCCGATTGTGGCCATCCCTTTAAAAACTTCATTGCGTGAAATTTTAGTCGTACCGGCTCGCCGATCTTCAAAGATAATCGGGACTTCGCCTACCTGGAAGCCATAACGCTGAACCAAGTAAAGCATCTCGACCAAAAATGAATAGCCACTAGAGACGATTTTGTCGAGCGGGATGGTTTCTAGAACCTGCCGCCGATAAAGGCGAAACCCGGCCGTGGTGTCCATCGCCTGTAACCCCAGCAGCGTTTTTGCAAGACCGTTGGCACCTCGGCTTAAAATGACCCGGTGCCAGCCACAGTTTTTCTGCCCACCACCCGGCACATATCGAGAGCCGATTGCCATATGTTTGGTTTTGCTCAGCTCGATCATCGCTGGAATATAGCGTGGATTGTGCGAGAAATCAGCATCCATCGTCATGATGCGTTTGACCCCAGGCAGCGAGAGGGCTTTCTTGAATCCGGCGATGTAAGCGGTACCCAGCCCCAATTTGCCAGCCCGATGGATCGGGACAATTCGGCCGGGATGTTCAGCCGCCCAATCATCAGCTAGCTGCCCGGTGCCATCGGGCGAATTGTCGTCGACATTGATGATGCCGATCGAAACGGGCAGATCCAGAATTTGTTGAAACAGATCATTGATATTGTCTGCTTCATTATAGGTTGGGACGATTACCATCGTTTCCGGGTAACTGTCATTTTCGGAAGAATTTGTCATACGTGTACCAAGGCTCTAATTTTACCGACGATCATAATTAGAAAACCACCAACTCTTACCTAGTTACCCAACGCTTCCCTGACGGCCGCAAGTGCGTCGATGATGCCGTGGCCACTGTCTGTGTTGACTTCAGCCCCATCTGTGACACCGTCTATGCAGCGCTCTGTTGTTTGGATTTGGCGTGCCGTAGCTACCAAAATTTGTTCAGTTTGATCGATATTTCCGATCAATTCAGGTGCGGCCGACCAGAGCAATGCGACCACCCCAGCCACGTGTGGCCCTGCCATTGAGGTGCCTTGTGACGGGCCGTAAGTGTTGCCGGGTAAAGACGAAACAATTTCCACACCGGGGGCGATGATGTCCGGCTTGATAATGAGATCGCCGTCGTAATCTACGGCCGGGCCGCGACTGCTGAATCCGGCCATATTGCCTGACGGGTTTAACGCGCCTACGCTGAATGCATCGTCATTGGTGGCCGGAACGCCTGTTGTGTCACAGGCTGGCCCACTATTTCCGTTTGAGATCACCATCATCTGGCCCGCATTGCGTAGATGGTGGATGCCGATTCCCATCGTTTGCCCATCACACCCCTCTTCTGGTGGGCAGCCCCAAGAATTATTCGTCAGGTGGGCTCCACGAGTTGGATCACCGCTCGTGAAGGGGTCGCCTCCAATCGGAAAGGGAGCAAATAAAAACTGCATACAGGCGAGATAATCGGCCGGGTTGCCAAGATTTTTTGGCAAATTTCGACAGGCGATCCATTTGGCTCCTGGAGCGACGCCGATGCCACTTTGCCCCACAATCGTGCCTGTCGTGTGGGTGCCATGGCCGCCACTGTCAACGGGTGATGAGCTGCCCAAGCCAGGATCAAACCATGTGTAATCATGATTGTCAGCTGTGCCCAAATAATTGCTGAGCAGGGCCGGATGGGTAAATTCAACCCCTGAGTCTGCGCTTCCAACGATGATGCCTTCGCCCGTTGTACCAAACTCTGACCAAACTTGCGGGGCATTTACCTCTTCGATTCCCCATACCGGTTCTGATGGGGCTGGCTCAGCCGAGGTAAGCCCGGTCATGCTTAAATCTGTGACAGGTTCAAACCAGATGCGTTCCGGCCGTGGATGAGGGCTGTCGATGATGCGGTCTATGTCTGATCGGCGTGAAAGCTGCCAGCGTAAAAGCGGCCCGCCTTGAACCTCAAGCGCATTAATCAAATAGAAGGGGGTATAAGTGGCAGATTTGTCGTCCAAGAACTGCCGAATATCAGCTTGATCAGCATTGGCCTGTTCGACGAGTGTGTCGTAAACGGCCGTCACACGTACGTCGCGTTCACTGATGTCTAGCGCAAATTGGGTGTCAGCCTGATCGGCCATTAGCACAAAAAAGGTGTCCGTTTGCCACGCACCTCCTTCGGTTGTGAAAATGCCAACGGCAACAATCACAATGGCACTGATGAGCAAGGCCAATGAGCGGCCGATCGCGGTTTTGGGTCCAGAAATTAGATAGAGAACGAGCCAAATGGCTGCGCAGGTTATCGCTGCAATTGAGACAAAGAAGAGCCCGGCCGCCATTTTGACTGAAATTTCCGGCATGAATTCAAGCTCTACTCCCTCAAAGAACAGAAGTGGAATGAGCAAAAATCCGCTATAAAACGCAGCAACAGGCAGCCATCTGTTTTTGGCTGATAGGTTTAACGGCCAAGCGGCTAACATTGCACCCAGAGGGATCGCTGTGATGAGCGGTGTGATGAGCACTGCCGTCATGACGTAGTCACTGCGGCCGGTCAGAAAAGTAGGGAGCAATGCTCCGGTAAACCCGGCCGCAATAAGCGTTGACCATAAAATGTGCCGTTCTTGATTGGGATCTTCAAAATAAAAGACCATGGAGGTGGCTAAACCGATCCATAATCCAAAGGCGAGACTATTGGCGACAGCGGCCGCCGTTTCGCCAAACTCGCCCAAACTGCCTGTGTAAGCCCACGGAGCGGTCACAAGGATGCCAAGCCCTAACCCTAATAACATGGCTGGGAAGATCGGTTTAAGCGCTGCACGGCTGAGAACCGCGATGAGAATCACGCCGATGATGATCAACGTAACGGGTGGTAACCAGTCCGCAATGCCAGGATAGGTGAGCGGAGCTTCCCATGCGATGAAGGCGCTGTTGATAGCGGTATAAATGGCGCTGACGATTAACCCGGCCCCGACACCACGGATGAGGTGCAAGTTCTCCCTGCGTATGAAGAACATGACGAGCCCCGCAACTAGCAGTAGAAGTGCTTGAGACAAGCCGCTGACAAAGGTTGATGTGGCAAGTGACCCATAATCTTGCCCAAAGATCGATTGGGGTTCGAACAGCCACCGGTTGCCTGCGCTGCAAATGAGAATGCCGAGGCCCAAGAGGACGACGGCCGTGATGCAGCCGAATTGGGAGAACTGGGGGCCAGATGGGGTGTTTGTTTCAGCTTGTTCGGGAGGCTGACTGTCTTGGGTGTTGAGGGCGTCGGTTTCATTCATATGGTGAGTTTTCGCAAAATTCAGGTTTATTTGCAAACGATTTTAATCTGAGTGCGTCAATTTAGCAGTTGAAATAGAATAACAGTCGAGAAAAATACGCTTATGATCACTTGGCAATCTTCTGAAATTATTCGTTTAGTCACTGAGAAATATCCAGACTGGAGCGGTTTTTCCGATCCTGATTTTGTGGGGGATGAAATTGACTATAAACGTAAAGCTGTGGCGAAAACACGTGAGCTGATCGGCAAGGGGCCGTTTAAAGAGCTTTTAGCGGCCGGAGAGTACGATGAAATCATCTCGCGTATTGAAAAAGTCAGCCGCTTGACCAACCTGATGTATATCGCACAGCCACGCAACGGGGATTTAGCCATCCTGTACGCAGATGGGCTAAACAAGTGGGAGTTTTGCCAGCAGATTTATTCATTATTGTACGATGATCGGCCGTCGCCTGAACGGGTTGATAGCTTTTCTGAATATTGCTTGCTCAATAATTTGCCCGCCCGCTGGCCGTTTGCCACCTATTTGCTATTCATGACCCGACCTTCGGCCGATGTGTTTGTGAAACCACGGGTAGCCAAATGGTTTATGCAATTTATGGGATTCGGGGAAGCGTATGTGAGCGATTTATCGGCCGAAATGTACGAGCGTTACAAAAAAAGCTGGCATGGGCTGAAAGGGGAGCTAGGCACTTTCGGAGATTATCCGTCAAAAGATATGCTCGAAATTCAGAGTTTGATTTGGGTCGCTTATGCGGTGAGCCAAAAGCGGGTTGAAGGACTTGATGTCAAAGGACAGATTGAACTCGACCGGCCGACGGCTCTACGTGAACCAGAGCCTAATTATGATGTCAATCAAGCTTTAAAATATGAGCCGCCTGTTGTTAAGCTGAATCCTGACTACTCTTTAGAAGATTGTGCGGCCGAAACCGGCTTTGATCTGAAGCAGCTCAAAATTTGGCGCGATGGGGTTGAACGGCGCAAACAGGCGCTGTTTTATGGACCTCCCGGCACGGGCAAAACCTATCTGGCTAAACATTTGGCCATGCATTTGATTGGCGGCTCAGACGGATTTATTGAAACGATCCAGTTTCATCCCGCCTATGATTATGCTGATTTTATGGAAGGAATTCGGCCGCAGGCTCAAGCTGGTGGCAAGATGGTGTGGG
>JBGCDP010000279.1:0-25653 GCA_045105475.1 Anaerolineae bacterium | reverse complement strand
GCCGACCAGATTTTGAACGAAGCATTCCGCTCAGGTGCCGTTTGGAATGAAACCTTCCAAGCTAACCCAGAGTTTGATGCCTTGCTTGACCAAGCACGAAGCGAGCTAGATTTCGATGCTCGTAAAGCTGCTTACCAAGGTGCGCAAGAGCTAATCTGGCTCGAAGGTGGCGCGATGATTCCATATCATGGACAGGGCTTCCGAGCTACAACCCCATGTATGATCGACGTTCCTTCAGCGTATGAATTCACAGTCAACTGGGCTGACATCGGCATCACACCAGGCTGTGGTGGTGGCGAATAGTCATTGCACAGTAACCAGTGGCCTTTGGGTGACTGAACTTTAAATAGAACAGCCCCTGTCGTTAAATGACAGGGGCTGTTTTTGTGTAGGCAACTTATGATCCCTCACCCGTCTACTATGGAACTGCATTCTTCCCCAGGAGAATCGGATAAGGGGGTATTGACGAGGGTCTTAAAGATTCGACGACAAGTAATCGAGGATATCGATCTTCGTTAGAATCCCTTCGATGTGTCGGCCAGTTGCGATGACTGCTACTTGCTTATCATTGAACACCTTCATCAAAGACTCCAGCGTCGCATCTGGAGCCACCAACGTTGGGTTTTCATCGATCACCGCTTTTACCGGGTCACCCTTCGTATAATTGCCGTTTGACATCACAATATGGCTCAGCAGGTCAACTTCCGAAACCATCCCTTGCAAATGGCCGTGCTCATCGATAACCGGAATCTGAGAAATGTCATGTTCTTTCATCATCACAACCACATCTTCAATGGCGGTGTCACATTCGACCGTATAAACAGTTGAATCACCTTTAGCATTGTGAATATCGATGGCTAAGGCTGAATTGACATCTTTAAGTGGTGCGATAAACCCTTGTTCCCGCATCCAGTCATCATTAAAGATTTTTCCCAAATAACGTGAACCGGAGTCGGGTAGAATCACAACAACAATGTCATCTTCAGTTAAATTGTGCTTTTTAGCGTATTCAACCGCACCCGCCACAGCAAAGCCACAAGAGCCACCGCAGAAGATCCCTTCTTCACGGGTCAGGCGGCGAGTCATCAAAAACGAATCGCGATCTCCGATCTGAACAATCTCATCTACAACGGTTAAATCAAGTGTGGTTGGGAGAAAGTCTTCACCTACACCTTCAGTTAGATAGTTTTCAGCCTCGGTATAGGTGCCCGATTTATGCAGCTCGTACAAAATCGAACCGTATGGGTCAACACCGACGATTTGAATATCAGGATTCTTTTCTTTCAAGTAACGGCCGGTTCCGGTTATCGTTCCACCAGTTCCCATGCCTGCAATGTAATGGGTGATTTTACCGGCCGTTTGATCCCAGATTTCTGGCCCAGAGCTAGCATAATGCGCATCGGGGTTCACTTGATTGTGATACTGGTTGGCTAAAACGGCATTCGGCGTTTCATCGACTAAGCGTTTGGCAACAGAGTAGTAGCTGCGTGGATCTTCTGGCTCAACGGCCGTTGGTGTGACAAACACCTGTGCTCCATAAGCTTTGAGCGTCTGAACTTTTTCTTGCGATTGCTTGTCAGCCATCACAAAAATCGTTTTGTACCCCTTAAGAGATGCAGCGATTGCGAGCCCGACACCTGTGTTTCCAGAGGTTGATTCAATAATCGTACCGCCCGGTTTCAAACGGCCGGATTTTTCTGCATCTTCAACAATGGCCCAGCCGATGCGATCTTTGACGCTACCGCCAGGGTTGAAATACTCAACCTTGGCATACATCTGGCACGGCAAACCATCAACGACCGAATTCAGCCGAACCAGCGGCGTATCGCCTACTGTTTCAGCGATGTTGTTATAAACATTAGGGTGATTGGTTAAATCTATAGTCATTAGTTTCTAGTTCTCGGTTTTCAGTTTTTAGTGATCAGTCCACGGCCGCTCAGATTTCGAGCGACTGAAAACTGATCACTATCCACTGACTACTAAAGTTTGGCTAAAGCCCCTTTTAAGTCATTCATCAAATCATCAACATGTTCGATGCCTACAGAGATGCGAACTAATCCAGGATCAATCGCCATCGGTGAGTCAGCGACTGAGGCATGCGTCATAGGTGCGGGTAATTCGATAAGCGACTCAACACCACCGAGTGATTCAGCAAGGGTGAACAGCTCTGTTTCACGGGCGATAATACGAGCTGCAGACTCTCCATCTTTCATAATAAAAGAGATCATGCCGCCGGGAAGGCGCATTTGACGCTGAGCCAGCTCATACTGTGGATGTGATTCTAATCCAGGGTAAATGACCGATGCGATAGCGGGATGGTCCTCCAGCATCTGAGCGACTTTTAGCGCGTTTTCGCTGTGACGTTCCATGCGAATCGCCAGAGTCTTAATGCCACGTAGGGTTAAGAAGCAATCTTGCGGCCCAGGGACTGCACCGATGGCGTTCTGCAAAAACTTGAGCCGATCATAGGCTTCTTTATTGCTGGTGACAATTGCGCCACCGACCACGTCAGAATGCCCACCGATATATTTTGTCGTGCTGTGCAGAACAAAATCGGCCCCAAGTGCCAATGGATTTTGAATGATCGGAGAACCAAAGGTGTTGTCAACGCCCAGCCAAACCCCTTTCTTTTTACAAACTTCTGCCAATGCAGCGATGTCGCTAAGCCCCAGCATCGGGTTGGTGGGGGTTTCGAGCCAAACGAGTTTGGTATTTTCTTGTATGGCAGCTTCAACCGCGGCCGGGCTTGTGGTGTCTGCAAATGTAAACTCAATGCCGTACTCACTTAAGATTTTATCGAACAAGCGGAAGGTTCCGCCGTAGACGTCATCACCGCTAAGTACGTGCTCGCCTGGCTTGACCAAGCGCAATAGATTATCGATAGCGGCCATGCCAGATGCATAAGCAAGAGCGTAGTCGCCCCCTTCAAGTGTTGCTAAGGCTTTTTGAAGGGCGGTACGTGTTGGGTTGTCAGTACGAGAATATTCGTAGCTTGAATAGAAATGACCTACATCTTTTTGGGCGTAGGTTGATGTTTGATAGATCGGGGTCATGACCGCACCAGTCTGAGGATCATGTTCAACACCAGCATGCACGGCTAATGTTTCGGGCTTAAAAGAGGCATCTTTTTTTGCCATCTGGATTACTCCTTTCGAACACTTCAGCCAACCAGCTCAATTCGCTTTCAAGCTGAAAGCGCAACATATAACCTGATGGCGTTAGTGTAAGTTTTGATTAAATTGAAAATTGATAAAAAGTGTAGGCACGTCGCTAGAAGTGAGGAAGGTTTAGCAACGACATCGTAGTGGGGAGCCACCTACGAAAAATATATTATTGTGGATGATTGTTGTAGATAGTTTAATCATTTGAATTTTCGCGCTAGATACGCTATTTGAATCATCGAAAGTATAATCGGCCGACGGAGTGACCGTCAATGAATTAGTGCGATTCAAACGGCATTTGATTGCTCATCAACTCTGACAACCTAAGAAACAATAATGTTACCTAATCTAAAAACAGCTAAAGTCGGCCCTTGGGGGATGAACAGCTACGTGCTCATTTGTCCCAAAACAAATGAATCTGTTTTGATCGATCCAGGTGGCGATCCAGAAAAGTTAACGCAGATGCTAGGCGACAGTCGGCCGGTTGCAGTTTTGCTCACCCATACACACATTGACCATGTAATGGCCCTCGGAACGATGCTGGATCAGCTAAGAGTTCCGCTTTATTTGCATCCAGGTGAGCATGCGGCCGACTTTGAGATGCCTAACTGTAAACCCTTTTTTCTAAATGACGGTGACACTTTTTCATTTGGAGATCAGATCCTGCACGTTAGCCATACACCAGGCCACATCGATGATCAAATCTGCTTTTTAATAAAAAATGATAAACGCATCATCGTTGGCGACACAATTTTTGAGGGTGGTCCTGGCAAAACTTGGTCAGGTGCCGGTTTTCAACAATCGCTTGAAACGATAAAAAACGTTGTACTTTCATGGCCCGATGATAGCGACTGCTATCCAGGTCATGGTCCCAGTTTTCAGCTGGGTGATATTCGGCCGTTGGTCGAAAAATTTATCGCCAAAGATCACGGTGACTTTTTTGGCGATGCAGAATGGAATATGTAGCGAGGTAGCGGAGTGACGAAGTGGCGGGGTTTTATGTATATGTGCTAAACCCTCGCTACTCCGCTACTTCTCTATTTAGCCCTTTTAAACATGATCGTAATTGCAAGTAGTAATGGAAATGTCGGCATCGATGACGCGATGCAAGTTCTGAAAAACGGTGGGAGCGCATTGGATGCGGTTGAAGCTGGAATTAAACCTGTAGAAGCCAATCCTGAAGACCACAGCGTGGGTTTCAACAGTTGGCCAAACATTCTAGGTGAGCTGGAACTCGACGCCAGCATCATGGACGGCCGTGATTTGCGCTCGGGTGCAGTCGCTGCAATGAAGGGGTTCCCCTTTGCGATTTCAGTTGCTCGCCAGGTGATGGACAGCCTGCCGCACGTTTTGCTGGCAGGTGAAGGTGCAGAGCGGTTTGCACGTGAAATGAAAGCGGAAGTGTGGGATGAGCTCCTAACGCCTGAAGTTCTTGCCGTATGGAAAAAGACGCTCGAACAAAACTTACCGGCCGATGTGCTAGAAAGCTTCGGCCCCGACACAGAGCTGCGTGAGTGGGTTAAACTCGCGACTGACCCAGAACGAACCTACGGAACGGTCAACTTTATCGCTATCGATAAAAACGGAGATATGTGTACGGGTGTAAGCACCAGTGGTTGGTCATGGAAATACCCCGGCCGCGTGGGCGACTCCCCTATCATTGGAGCTGGGAATTACGCAGACAATCGTTATGGCGGCGCAGCTTGCACTGGCACCGGCGAGATGGCGATTCGCGCCTGTACGGCTCATAGTGTTGTCATGTACATGAAGATGGGAATGAGCGTTGAAGAAGCGGGCGTTGAAGCGATGAAAGATCTGCTCCATTTGGGCGGTGACTATATTGGTGGAATGAACCTCGTTGCATTAGACAAAGATGGCAATCATGCAGCGATGACGAGCATGACCAATAAGACATACATCTACCAAACGGCCGACATGGAAGCTTATGCGGAAAAACCACGGACTTATGTAGAAATCCCAACCCGTTGGGCTAGACTGAACGATTAATGTAAATAAGACCAGCCTGATTTTCGCTTGCGTATCAGGTTGGTCTAATCGCTCTTAATGAATTTAGAATTTAAAATAGTAGATGCATCAGCAGAGGATGTACTCAGCATGCTGCCCCATTTCCCACGTTTGGCCGATTTTGAAATGCCCCCCAAAAGAAAGAAAAATGATCTTTGGGAAGGGGATGCGCAGGCGCTAAAGGAGTGGGGAGATGGAAATGAACCGAATCTTTTGGTTCAAAAAGCGACAAGTTTAGCCGGTGATCTGTTAGGGTTTACTCTGACACGTTTGAGAGAGGAAATGCTTTCTCACCAACCCAGTGCCCATTTGGAGACTCTCGTCGTGACAAAGGCGGCCGAAGGCAAGGGTGTCGCAAAGGCATTGATGCAGGCGGCCGAAGAAAATGCTCAAGCACACGGGGCTACAAGCATGTCGCTACATGTGATTGCAACCAATAAGCGGGCTCGACAGGTTTATAAACATTTAGGCTATTACGAAGAGATCATTCGTAACATCAAGCATTTTTAATTTTTAGCCGATGAGCAGAGCGTATAGCCCCATCCAGGCGACCATCGTCATGGCCATAACGCTTAAATTGATTAAAGTGCATTTATATTTGGGAGTCATAACAAAGTCCTACAGTTAATATCTTTAAAATATAAACGTTAGTTTCGCTATTTTGCTTCACTCCCACAATGGCTGTGTTTAAAAAACAGTTTAACCATGTTTCGATCATTGTTTCAAACGGGAAAACTCAGATTGAACCATGGTTAAACCATTGCAAGCCCCACCACTTTAGTCAACGCTAGCCAATGAATAGTTGAAAGGCGATCATCCCTAACGTTGCCAATACCACAACTGATATCACTGTAGGCAAAGATGCTTCTTCACGCGCTTCGGGCAACATTTCTGAAAAGACCATCCAGATCATAGCACCGGCTGCTAAGCCTAATCCAACGGGTAAGAAGGGTTTAAACGCCAAAACAAACAAGAAGGCAGGGACCGCCATGATCGGTTGGGGCAAGCTTGAGAAAATGCTCCAGCCAGCCGCCTTCCAAACGGAAGAGCCTCTGGGAATCAGCACCAAACTAATGGCGAGCCCTTCTGGGATATTGTGAATCGCAATCGCGGTAGAGATTAGGGTACCTAGATTTTGACCTTCACCAAATGAAACGCCGACGCCGATCCCTTCGGCAAATGAATGCACAGTCATGATCCCGACGATCAAGAGTATTTTCTTCGCATCCGCATTCCCTTCAAGTTCAGCAAAGTCGGGGTCATGCCCGTCGAGAAAATAACGCGCAATAATAATTAGCAAGATGCCTAATCCAATGCCAACCAATAGCCGAATCCCGCTGATTTGAAACCCTTCATAGATCAAACCAAGGCTTGCCCCAAGCATTAGCCCGGCCGCGGCCGCATTTGCAGCGCCTAAAAAGGAGCCTTTTATGTCACTGAAAAATAAAAAGGGGAGCGCCCCTAATCCTGTAAAAATAGCTGTGATTAACGCAGCGATAAAAACTGTCCAAACGCTCATAGCTTAGCCTCTCTTTCAATAATTTAACTTAGGTTAAATTTTATTTTAACAGAGTAAATACAACAAGTTTTCATAGGTTAATCATGCAAATCAATGGTTATTCTTGCCTTCAAAAAAAAATTGATTCGTGAACTATTCTTGAGAAAAACGGAAAGTCGCCGGAAAACATGTTAAGTTCGACACCTGAATGAAATATATAAAAGCTATACCATTTATTTTTGCCATACTTGCAGTTATGCTGCTTTTTAGCTGTACAGATTCAGCACCACAAGCCGCAGAACCCACAGCGACTTTCTTACCTTTGCCTGAAGTAGAGCAGGTAGGGGAACAGGTTGAAGAGGCTGAGGAACCAGCAACGGCCGTTGCTGAATTGATCCCTGATGCCACGGCAGTTGACCCAACATTAGCCGGTCCAAATTCCACAGTTGAAGAACCTTATCCGGCTCCAGCGCTTACTGAAGTGTGGCCAACATCTGCATATCCAGCCCCACCAAAATCAACACGCGAGCCATCTAATCCGCTGCCGACACCGGCGGGTACAGCGACCCTATTAAGCAACTTTCTGCCCGTAGTATCAGACTCCGATGCAACCCCGACGCCAGAAGCCATGCCTGACATAGCGACAGAAACACCCGCCCCTACAAATACACCGACTCCAACGCCAACACCGATCGTAACGCTGGACTTTGCGGCGATTGAAGCAGAGATGAACGGCCGTGGCGTTGAAATGGCTACCGCAAAAATCGGTTTTCATGTCGGCCCAGGTGGCAATCGGAATGGGCTGGGGGAATACATGCGCCGCTTAGACGAAGCCGGGGTTCCATTCTTCTTAAAAAGTGTGAGCGATGGGGATGCGCTATTTGAAGCCCAAGAGCTGATGAAAAAAAGTGGCGTTCCACACGTTTTAGTGTACCGCTGGGCAGACACTGGCTACGATGTGCCCGATTACACCCTGCCACCGGCAGCTGCTGCACGTAAACATTGGGACATACACATGGAGAAGTGGCCAGACAAGCTTGATCCCAATTTAGTATGGCTCGAAACGATTAACGAAGTCGATAAAGAGCGTAGTGAATGGCTGGCAGAGTTTTCACTAGAAACGGCCGCATTAGCTGAAGCCAACGGCTTTAAGTGGGCTGCATTCGGCTGGTCTTCGGGTGAACCAGAGGTGTCACATTGGCAAGGGCCAAAGATGCAGGAGTTCTTGCGCTTAGCCGCCTCGAAGCCGGACAAACTGGCGATCGCTTTACACGAATACAGCTACCGTAGAAATTCAATTGAAGTAGATGCGCCGTATTTAGTCGGCCGCTTTCAGTCACTATTTGAAGTAACCGACGGGATGGGGATCGCCCGGCCGACAATTCTCATAACAGAGTGGGGTTGGACATATGAAGAGGTTCCCAATGTCAATCTGGCTCTAGAGCACATCGATTGGGCCAATCGGCTCTATGCTCCTTATCCAGAGGTAAAAGGCGCGGCCATCTGGTATTTAGGACCAGGTTATGACAATATCGCTGGTGAAGCGCAAAAGCTGATCATGCCGATCATGGGTTACAGCTTAACAAATGTTTTTGAGCGCTAATCGCCTCTGAGAACTGGCGACTCTTCGACTGAGCCTAACTAATCGACCCATCTATCAGCCACAGTCGCATTACCGTGCTGTTCTCCATGTCTCGCAGCATTTATTTGCGATAGGCGAAATCTGTAGTTTGTAAGTAAAGCAATATGTAAAAAGGGCATAATCGGCCGGAAGTTTGTGAATAGATTCACAATATACTTTAGGCATTCATTTGGCTGAAATTTACACCATTACCCTTCTGCATTAAATCACAGCAGACGGTCAAATAATCAAGGAAAAACGACATGAAAAAAATAACATTCTTGTATCTATCTTTAATGGCAACCGCCATCTTTGTCTTAGCAGCTTGTGGCGGCAGCGAGCCAGAAGTTGTTGAAACCCCAGATCCTGTAACAATCGAATTTGTTACCACAGATGAATTCAAATGGGACCCAGCTTCTATCACCGTAGAATCGGGTGCAGAAGTTAGCATCGTACTCGAAAACCAAGGTGCACTTGAGCACAACTGGATTTTGGCCCGTGATGGTATCGACGTGGCAACAGCTTCAGACGCAGATGCACTTTACGGGGCTAACGTAGGCTATGTTCAAGGTGGCGAAACAGGCGATCTAACCTTTATTGCACCTGGGCCTGGAACATACAAATATGTCTGCACAGTTGCTGGACATGCGGCCGGGGGCATGGTGGGTGACTTAATCGTCGAATAAACCCCAAACTTTAGTTAGTTAAAGACCAAGCAAAAAGCTAGTTCTTAGCATTTAGGTGAGATGTGAAAACATTGATTTGACCATCTCACCTAAGCTGATAGAACTAGCTTTTTTGTTTCCAATTTACACCCACACATTAAAAACCATGTCAAACATCCGCCCATCAACCTCTTTTCCAATCGGTGCCACTGTCACAATTAAACAGATAGCGAAGAATCCATATCCAACGTTTCAACAGATGATTGCAACCGAACCGGTCTCGTGGGTTCCAGCGTTTAACATGTGGATGGTGACCCGACGGGTTGACGTCGTTGAGCTTTTACGTGATGCAGAGCTTTATACGATGGAGCCAGAAGGGGACCAGGTCAATCCGATGGAGGACACCTTTGGGCCGATGATGTTGAGCCTAGATGGGGCTGAGCACAAAAAAATTCGTGATGTTTTTGTAGAGCCTTACCGGCCGCGCCATACTCGCCGCTTTTATACCGATTTGATTAAACAGGTGACGGCTCAGCTATTAGATGACATCGCTGAAGAAAAAACGGTTGATCTCGACAAAGAGTTTTCGGACAAATTAGCCGTTATTGTCGTGGTCGCCACCTTGGGGTTTGCTGTTGATGATCTTTCAAAATTTCGCAGTTGGTACGACGATTTTGGGGCAGCCATCGGCAATGTGACAGTTGACCCGGCCGTTCGTGAACAAGGCAAACAGGCTTATGCGGCTTTTAGGGCGCTTGTTTTAGCCGAAATCGATCGGTTAAAAGAGCAGCCAAACGATTCAGTTTTAAGCCAAATCATTCATCATGAAGCGAACCAGCTATCGATAGAAGAGGTCGTTTCGAATGTTGCTTTAACTTTTTTTGGTGGGGTGGAAACAACGGCCGCCATGCTTTCAAACACCATTTGGGCGCTCTTAAAGCATCCTCAGCAGTTGGCGGAAGTGAAACAGAGTTCCAAACTTTTATCGGCCGCCCTCGAAGAGGCGATGCGCTGGGAATCACCCGTTCAGGCTGCAATGCGCTTTCCAGTGAAAGATGTGGTTTTACACGGTGTTTCGATTAAGCGAGGTGAGAAAATCTACTGCATGTTGGGAGCCGCCAATCGTGATCCAGCTTTTTTCGAACAGCCAGACCAGTTTGATATTCATCGGCCGAATGTCGGTAAGCATCTAAGCTTTGCCTATGGGCCCCACTTTTGTATTGGCGCTCCGCTCGCTCGATTAGAGGGGCAAATCGGGTTAGCGATGCTGTTTGAACGCTTTCCCGATCTACACCTTATACCTGAATCTGAAACAGCTCCCTTTGGACATGAGTTCCGCTCAACACCCACGCTAATCGTGGGTGGGTTAGGCTAATCTTGTGCCTAAGGAACACCCGCGCCGCGTGCCGCTTCAAGCAATCGATACCATTCAACACGACTCATTTCAACATCATCGGCCGGGACCGCTTCCGGAATTCGGGAAGGGTTCAATGAGCCAACAATCGGCTGAATTTGGGCGGGATGGCGCAATAGCCATGCAAAAGCAATTGCCGCTGGGGTTGTCTGCTTTTCGACCGCTAACTCTTTCAACAACGCTGCGACAGTTTTCACATTGTCGGCCGCATCGTCCCCTGGATTAAAGATTGAGCCACCTGCAACCGGCGACCATGCCTGCAACATCATATCGTTTGACCGACAATAATCGAGCGTACCCATGACACCGGCATACGGGGTTGTATCGACCATATTTGCAGTCATGCCATCGCTGATTAGATAGTGGTGCATGATGTTAAGTTCAACCTGATTCAGCACGAGCTTTTGATTGACACATTTTTGCAGACTGGCAATTTGTGCCCAGTTATGATTACTAACCCCAAAGTAGCGAACCTTGCCGCTGTTATGCAGATGGTCAAACGCTTTGGCAACTTCTTCCGCTTCAAACAGCGGGTCCGGCCGATGCAGAGCTAAAATATCAACATAATCGGTATTGAGCCGTTGAAGACTGGCCTCAACTTCGGTCACAATATGGTCATAGCTAAAGTCATAACGCCCTGGTGGGCCAAAGTCAGGGTTCCCACCGATGACAATTCCAACTTTCTGTTGCAAAACTAGCTTGTCACGCATTCCCGGCCGTTTGCTCAATGCATCGCCCACCACTTCGTCCGACTTACCCATCGTGTAAATATCGGCTAAATCAATATGGGTGATGCCATTCTCAACGGCCGCGTCGAGCAAACGCCCTGCCCGCTCTTTTAAATCATCACCGGGTGGGGTTTTGTCCCATGTCCCCCCCATGTGCCAAGTGCCAAAGGCAAGTCGGGAAACTTCGAGATCTGTATTTGGTATTTTGTATGTTTTCATTCTAGGAAAACTCCTTTTTAGCGGGTTACGCCTAACTTTTAGAGAAAATTTTGATTATCGGATCATACTTTCCAGCTCAGCTTAGCGTTTAATTCTATCATCCAGCCGCTTGACTAAAAACAGCACAATGAAATGCGGAATGGACCTGAGTCTTCAGCCGTTTTAAAATCCAATACATTCACCTCCCAAGTTTTAACAAACTAAGGGGTGAAAACGAATCTAATCAAACGAGGTCAATCGATGAATAAAGGCAAAATGATCACCACCCGGATGTTTAGCAGAAACCCCCGGTTCAATTACATACCCGATAGCGATAAATATTATTTGGCGAATGAGAAGCCGTCCTATAAATTTAATGTGATTGGGACCGGCACAATGGGGCAAGAGCATATCAGTGTCACAATGCTTGAAGGGCGAGCCACCATTAATGGGGTTTATGATCCAAATGAAGGGAGTGTTGTAGGTGCTCAACAGACATTTGCCCAATACTCCGATGATGAGTTAAAAGTTCATCAATCACTTGAAGAGGCTTGCATGGACCCTGATGTAGATGGGTTGATCATCGCTACACCCAACTACACTCATATCGATTTAGTCAAAGAGGCGATTAAATCGGGCAAACACATCCTGCTAGAAAAGCCGATTGCAACCACATTGGAAGATGCGTACACAATTTATGAGATTGGGGAAGAATATCCGGCCGTTTTTCAGATCGGGCTCCAATATCGCTACAAACCAACCTACCGGGAAACGATTAATCAGGTCATGGGGCAATCTAAAGCTGTAGGGGACATTAAAACGGTGAGCATTTTAGAGCACCGTGTTCCGTTTTTAGACAAGGTTAACCAATGGAACAAGTTCAGTGAGTTCTCGGGTGACACGTTGGTTGAAAAATGTTGTCACTATTTTGATTTACTCAACTTATTTGCAGGCAGTCGGCCGGTTGACGTGTACGCGTCTGGGAGTCAGGCGGTCAACTTCACTGAATTTGAATATGATGGGAAGAAGTCAGACATTCTCGATAATGCGATGGTCATCGTTAATTACGAAAATGGAGTGCGAGCCAACTTTAACCTATGCATGTTTGCCCCAATGTTTTACGAAGAGCTTGTCATTTGCGGAGATGAAGGGCACCTAAAAGCATGGGAAAAGGTGGATTTCTTACCTCAGTCTTCAACTGGCAACGGCATCGATCTTATGCGGGGAGATGACCGCCCCTCATTACGGATTACGCCAAACTACCCATCTATCATCGAGCATAGCGGGCATCTTGGTGCGACGTATATGGAGCACATCGACTTTGTGAACAATATCGACGGCATCGAAACGCCAACCGCAACGGCTCTCGAAGGGTTATGGTCGATTGCGGTTGCCTCGGCCGCGCAAGAATCGATCAAAACGGGCCAAGTTGTAAAAATTAATGATCATCTAGCAGATCATAAGATCGACATTTAGGCTTTGTTGCCTGTATTCATTTTCAATTCTCGATGGGTTGTTAGCAACTCTAACAACCCATCGAGAATGGTTAGTTTTCTGAGTCAGCCTTCAGCGTCAACAAATAATCAATTACCGCATCCATCTCTTCCCCTGTCAAACTTTTAGCCAAGCCTACAGGCATCAAATTATCAAAATCATCAACTAAATAGTCGTCCGGCCGTAAAATCGAGGTCAAAAGGTAGGTGCGTGTATCCTGTCCATCAACACGTGTAGCGGCTCTATCAGCGATGCCGTGTAATGACGGACCAACTTTCACATCATCGGGTGACAGCAGGTGGCATGGGGCACAGTTCTGGGTAAACACAACTTCACCAGATACTTCTCCTGGCGCTAGAGCTTGAGTTGGCACGGGTGTCGGCACCGGTGTTGTCTCACCACAGGCGGCTAAAAGTATTGTTGGCACCGTTATTAAAATAAGGATAAAAACAAACAGCTTTGCTTTAAGCATCAGACCTCTTTTATACAGGTTTGCAAATTTAGAGTAATAGGTGGATGGTAGAAAACAGAATTCTCTTTGTCAAAGAAGCAGGCAAGGAATTACGAATATCGCATACCAGACGAAAACAGGTTATATGCAACATGGAAGATGAAAACAGCTCAAGCGCCAATGTAGGGTTGCTCTTCACCCCTGAAAATATGAACGATCTCGTTGATCGGCTGATCGCTACAGATAAAGATTTGGCCAGAATCGTTTCTCGCTTCGGCCATCCGCCCCATTTCGGCCGTGAACCGGGCTTTTCAACGCTGATCTTGATTATTTTGGAGCAGCAGGTCTCTTTAGCATCAGCTCGGGCAGCTTACAATCGCCTGCTCGAAGCAGTTGACGGAGGCTTACGGCCGGAAACATTCCTACCACTTACAGATGAAGCGTTAAAAAAGATCGGATTTAGCCGCCAAAAAACTCGATATGGGCGCGAATTAGCCAATGCGATATTCACTGAGCAGCTCAATTTAGAAAACCTTGCAAAACTCTCAGATGAGGCGGTACAGGTTGAACTAATCAAAATAAAAGGGATTGGCATATGGACGGCCAATATCTATTTAATGATGTGCTTGAATCGAGCTGATATTTGGCCAGTCGGCGATATCGCGGTTGAAGAAGCGATAAAGCAGATTAAGGGGCTGGATAAGCGGCCGAAGAAAGATGATTTTCGAGCATGGGGGGAAAATTGGCGGCCGTATCGCTCCATCGCAGCCCATCTGCTTTGGCACTATTATCTCAGCGTTTAAGTACCCACTCCGTAAGAAAATATTTGAGACCTACTCGAATCACCCTTTTGTCCTTCTTCATTAACAGTTTTCAATTGCTGGCACTTGTGAAATTCGGTACAATCTGGCTTGCATTAACAGTAAATTAGGGCCTTTGGACATTTTACGATCCAGAGGCTTTCTTTTTTAGATTCAAATTTGATTTGGCAGTCGTTTTTACTTACTAATCTTGCCAAAGAAGTCAATCAGGTTATCCAATGGAATTTACCGCACCAGACATCAACATCTTTTATGTCCTACCGGCCGTGATCGTCGCCGTTTGGGCCGTGCTAATCATGATCTTAGACATGATTTACCCACGCGAAGAACAAGGCTTTATGCCCCTATTTACAGGTATCGGCCTTGCCATTGCACTCGCAACGACCGTCCTAACTTGGGGCCTCCATGGAGGAACATTTACCTCACATGGTGTCTCAATGGTTATTGCAGATAGCTATGTTCACTATCTCAATATCATCTTCCTTGGGACGGGGCTGCTCACTGTTTTAATCTCATCTGCTTACTTGAAAAAAGAAAAAATTGATGAAGACACTGAGTTTTACATGCTGCTCCTCTTCTCTGTATGCGGCATGATGCTCATGGGCATGTCAAACGATCTCATTTTGACCTTCATTTCTCTTGAATTGTTATCGATTCCTCTTTACGTCATGTGTGGTATCGCACGGCCGCGTCAAGAGTCTGAAGAGTCCGCTCTAAAATACTTTTTGCTAGGTGCTTTTGCTTCTGGCTTCTTGGTTTTCGGCATTGCTCTACTTTACGGTTCAACCGGCTCAACCTCATTACCGATTGTGGCAGAGAACTTTGATGGTGCGCTTTCAATGGCAGGTTTGGCCATGTTCTTAGTAGGTTTAGCCTTTAAAGTGGGTGTTGTCCCCTTCCACATGTGGACCCCAGACGTATACGAAGGTGCGCCAACGGCCGTCACTGCGTTCATGTCTGTCGGTGCAAAAGTTGGTGGCTTTGCCGCAATGATTCGTTTCTTTTCATTGGCGGTTCCAGAATCGGCCGCAGCAACTTGGGTTTTGCCAGTTGCAATCATTGCAGCCCTAACAATGCTTTTAGGCAACATCGTCGCTGTCTCACAAACGAGCATGAAGCGTTTACTCGCTTATTCATCGATTGCACATGGTGGCTACATTATGATGGCTGTCGCCGCAATTCCATACAGTGAAGAAGCGGTCAGCGGTGCATTAACTTATATGATGGCCTATATGTTCACCAATTTAGGTGCATTCGCGGTGGTGATGCTTGTTGAGAAAAATATGGACGAAGGGGTCACAATCGACGACTACAAAGGACTATCAAAACAGAACTTTGGAATCGCGCTTGTGCTAGCTTATTTCATGTTCTCGCTCATTGGCATGCCTTTAACCGGTGGATTCATCGGCAAATTTGTTGTCTTTAAAGCTGCAATCGATGCGAACTTGATTTGGTTAGCCATCGTTGGTGTCATTGCAAGTGCCATCTCAGCTTACTACTATCTACGGATTGTCTTCTTCATGTTCATGCAAGAAGGAGAAGCGACGGCATCCTCTATCCGGCCGATCAACGCAGCGGTTGCTATCGCCCTAGTTGCAACAGTCCTCATCGGATTCACCCCTGGCCCTTGGATTGATTTGGCTCAAAACGCGGTTATGGTTGCCTCTCAAGTTCTTATCGCAGGCGGCTAATAGCACTTCCTTTTAAAAAGCTGAATAAAGTAATTTAAAAGCCCCTTAGTAGCAATGCTACTAAGGGGCTTTTTTGTTTCATGAGTCATTCGCGTGTACATACCATGAAAAATTTTCAACTGTGACTTTAGTAACATTCATTTGAACGTTACACCGATAATCTTCGTTTTGGCTGATTCAAGAATGACCTTTGCACCACAAGCTTGAAACTACCAATCGCAGATCAAGTCAATTCCCCTTTAATTTGATCGAACCACACGAAGCGCAAAGCCTTGGCACATCGGAAGAGAAAACCAACAACAAAGGCGGCATTCCGCCCTCACACAACCAGCCTTGCCCGTGCCAGAATCGAAAAGCTAAATTGATATTTCTATATAACTGATTGGGATTATTCAATATCCCTTCGGGTTTCAAGTTGGACAAAAGGAATCGCCATGTCACAGTCAGAAATGATGCAAAACCAAGCTTATATTGAAGACGACATTAGCATTGATATTCAATATTATTTTTACCTCTTAAGAGCAAACCTTTTATTTATTATTTTAGTGCTGATTGGAACTTTATTGGTCACCGTTGCAACCAATCAGCTTATTACACCAACCTATAGCGCTTCGACCACTATTTTCGTGAACTCAAACACAAGTTCAGCAAATGAGCTAAATTCGATTCGTGCGAGCGAAAGTTTGGCACAAACGATCGCTCAAATGGCTGTCTCGCGGGATATACTAGCGAAGCTGATTGAAGATTTGGATTTAGCCACAACGCCAGGCAGCTTGAAGGGAGCGATTTCGGCTGGGACCGTCTCAAACACCCAGCTCATTCAAATTACAGTAGAGCATGAGGATGCCTTGCTCGCTTCAAGTATTGCGAACAAGTTAGTTGAAGTCCTGATCGCTCGAAATGCAGAGCTACAGACGGCTGGGTTCGTCAACGTAGAAGAAAACCTGCTCAAGCAACTTGACCTCCTTGAAACACAAATCGCTGCTACCGAAGACAAAATCGCAAATGTTCAATTTTCAGATGCAAACGAGCAGGCCCAGCTCAATGAACTATTGATTCAATACAACCGTGATCAAACCGCACTACTGCAAAGTTATGAGGCGGTACGGCTAGAAGCGGTCAAACTCTCCTCCAACTTAGCCCCAATCGAATCGGCGGTACCCAATGAAAATCCAATCCGTCCACGCCCCCTTATCAACCTAATGTTAGCATCGGCTGTTGGGCTAATGCTGAGCGTAGGCTTCATCCTATTGCGTGATTTCTTGGACTCATCTGTCAAAGATTTTATTTCGCTCAGCCAAAAGCTGGGGCTAGGCGTTATTGGCCAAATCCCATGGTTTAGTGCTGAAAATGCAGACATTTTTACGATTAACAATCATCGCTCACCCGTAGCGGAAGCATTCCGCTCACTACGCCAAAATCTCAAGTTTGCGTCAGTTGACCGGCCGCTTAAATCACTAATGATCACCAGCCCATCACCGGCCGAAGGCAAGTCAACCACGGCCGCCAATTTGGCCGGGGCCATCGCTAGCAGCGGCCAAAGTGTGTTACTAATCGATGGAGATTTACGCAGACCAAAAACACACACACTCTTCGATCTCCCAAACAATTATGGCATGAGCAATCTTTTTCTTGAGCCGCTAGACAATATGCAGCACTTTTTTCAGAATACTAGTGCACCCAATCTAAAAGTACTCACATCTGGCCCGTTGCCCCCTAATCCTTCAGAGCTATTTGACACAAAACGGGCCCAACAAATTATTCAGCGTGCGCTGACCATGTTTGATATGGTGATCATTGATGCTCCACCTGTTTTAGGCCTTGCAGACTCAACCGCCTTATCACAGTACATGGACGGCGTCATGTTCAACGTCATGCTGGGTAAATCTCATGAGAATGCGGTTTATCAAGCAATCAACAGGCTCAAGCAAGTCAATGCGAATCTCGTCGGGTTGAACGTGGTTGGGCTGGATAACTCTGTACAACGCGGGGGGTATTACTACTACATTTATAGCTCCTACTACGATCAATATTTTAATGCGGAAGAACAGCCCGCTAAACATTGGTTCCGGCCGCAAGCAAGCACCAATTCATAACAATCGCCTTTCGTTAAAAAGCTGGCAACCTAAAATAGTGTCAGCTTTTTAACGGTCTATCAATCAAATGCAAACATCGAGAAATATCTTAAAGCTATGGGGGCTGGCACTTATTATATTAAGCACCGCCATCATCCAGCCAACACCAAGTTACGCTCAAGAAGAAACACCAGAGCCTGCACCTGAATCAGCCGAGGGTGGCAGCAGTGAACAGCCTGAGACACCGGAGGACGCTGAAGAGCCTCGCCCCGAAAGCACCCCATCACCAACCGAAGAACCAACGGTTGAACCGGTGCTCGTCCCAGTTCTTGAACCACACCAATCTTTAGTCTCAAGCCCGCTCATAGAAAATAATTGGTCAGATCCGATTAATCTGTCAGCAACCGGCTCAGCCAATCGCCCGACAACGTTGTTAGACAAAAATGGGATATTGCACATTTTCTGGATCGATAGCTTTGATGGCCTGACATACATGCGCCAAGACGGGGATTGGACCCAGCCGGTCAAACTCACAGCACCATTTGGGTTGGAACTGCCACACCTAATCGTAGATGAAGCCAACGAAGTCCATGCCTTTTGGCTCTCTGCAGAAAGCAGTCTGATGTTTAGCCATGCCCCGGCCGAACAGCTGCATGACGCCACAGCTTGGAGTGGCCCGGTAAACCTGGCAAGTGATGTCGTGGCGTTTGCCGCCGAGATAGATGCAGAGGGTCAGCTTCACGCAGCCTTTCATATTGCAAAAGACAGTGACAACCAAAAAGCGGGTATTTACCATCGCACCCGCTCAACCGCAGATACTCGCTGGGGCGAACAATCAACCATTTACCAATCGCCCTATTTACGTTTAGCAAACCAAGAAAATAGCCAAGTTTCTATAGCGACAACAGCCGATCTCACGTTCGTTGCCTGGACCAACCCCGGCCGTGATTGGGTGATGTTGGCAAGCTCTGACAATCGTACCGAATGGAGCGAGGCGAAAATTATCGATCAACGATCACTTGATGATGACTCACGCTCAAGCCCACCGTCAGATCCCATTCTTTTTGCGGCCGGTGATCAAATCATAATTTCTTGGCATGCAGGTCATGGGGATTTTGTATGCGGCCGCTATTTCTCTCAATCTAACGATGGTGGAAAAACTTTCTCCCCTTCAACCATCTCTTTTGGCGATTTATACGAATGTCCGCAACAAACAAACCTTGTCCCACTTTCACAAAATGGGTTTCTTTTATTGACACGGACAGATGAGCTGACCTACCTATCTGTGTGGCAAGAATCAGAATGGCAGGGGCGAAATATTCAACCTGTCCTAGTTCAGTTCCGAGAACAGGAAACCGGCCGTGATGTTCAGCTGGGTTGCTATCAGCCCAGTATTCAAGCGGACCGAATATTGATCGTCGGATGTGATCGCAATTTCAGCCAAGACATCTGGCTAACCGAATATCGTCTGAACGAATTAGTTTCAGATGTGACAACGGCCCGCATTCGTGAAACAGTTGTAGCCGATGACATAGATGTCACGCCGATTGCAGAAGCTGAGGCAATTCGAATTGAAACCAGTGATATTCCACAGGCTGATAACGGCTCATTTCTTGGAAGCGGCAATGGCGCAATGTCCCTGGCCCTACTGCTTGCTGGTATTTTGGTCGTTGCTTTTGGCGTATTTACTTTATTCCGTCGCAAGTAAAAATCGAATGAAGCGAGGAGAATCCTATCGGCTCCTCTCGCTTTTCTCCTATGGTTTTTGATCGATATAAACCACATATACGCCGTTTCACCCAAATAGCACTGCTTACAATCGCGGCCGTGTTGATTCTGAAAATCGGGTTGGCCTTGCTAACCGTTCTGCAAATAAAGCGTGCATCAGCCGCATTACAAGCAACCGTTCAGCAAGCATCAACCGATCTGACTCCTGACTACGACGCTTACTGGGAAGAGCTTAAACAGACCAACCAAGCCCTCAGTCGCGAGCTGTTTCAGATGCGTGTCGCCTTATGGCCGCTTGATAAAATGGCCGATACAGTCGCTCCCTACTGGTGGGGCAAAGATTGGGCAGGGGCCGTTTACCTACTTGAAATCGGGGAAGAGCTTACGGCCGCAACCAAACAAGTTTCCCCCATCATAGACAGTGCGATCATGTCGCTAAAAGCTGAAAGCCTAACACAAGAAGAGCTGATCAAAAGATTAAAAATAAGCTACACACGGCTAGCAGAAAGTTCATCAATGCCACTCACGGCTCGTCATGAGCAAATCACAGAAAATCAATTAAAGCTTGAACGCTTAAACATGAAAAGTGACTGGCTAACACAATCGGCCGATCAAATGACTGACCTTCTGCCTCTCGCTCAATCTAGCCTGTTAGCTATTCAAGCTGTTCCTACAACCGTAGGGCTAAACCAAGAACACCGTATTCTGGTACTTTTACAAAATAAAGATGAACTCAGGCCAACGGGTGGATTCATCACCTCAAGCATTTATCTGGTTGTCGAAAGCGGCAAGATAAAATCGATTGAAACGTTAGGCAGCAATGATTCAGCTATTGATCATTTTGCAGAACGTTACTACAACCCACCCCCAGCGCAGTTTACCCAGTATATGGAACTCACTCTTTGGCTGTTTCGTGATGCCAACTGGTCACCAGATTTTCCAACTTCAGCTGCAAAAGCAGCATCTTTGTACAGCTATGGACGTGATGTTGAGATTGACACTGTAATTGCGCTTAACCAAACCACCATAGAAGAATTGCTAAAAGTGACTGGCCCTCTGCAAATTTCAGAAGATGAGTCGCTATCGGCCGACAATGCGCAGCTCTTTTTTCAAGACCTATGGACTGAGTATCGGCGTGATTCAGTTGGTAATCGCAAATTGTTTATTTCTGACTTGGTTCCTTCGCTTGTAACAGCCTTTGGTGAAATTACTACTGATTCAAACAATAAAATAGTGCCTTTAACAAAGACACTGCTTGAGCTGGCCCAATCAGGCGATCTGCTCATCTACTCGACAGACTCTGACCTACAACGCTGGGCTGAAGCCTCCGGATTAGATGGATCGATACCAACCGCCACGCAAGATTACCTTTACCCTGTCATAACCAATATGGGATATGATAAATCTGATTTTGTAATGGAGCGCTCACTTGATTATCATGTCAGCCTTCACAAAATCTCTGAACCTTTTGGCGTTTTGACTTTAACAGCCAACAATAAAGGATTAGCCACACCGGGCATTTGCCCCCCACAAACCAACCAACGAGGCGTTACCTATTTGCAGCGAGCCACGAGCTGCAACGTCAACTACCTGCGTTTATATTTACCCAATCGATCAGAGCTACTACGCGCAACCCAATTCGCTATTCCTGAAAGTCATACGATCATCAAAAAAGGGAAAGAAGGCAATACAAGCAACATACGGCCACTGACGGACGAACGTGAACACAATGTTTTTGGTGGCATTTGGATTACGCCACCTCAAATCAATAATTCAGGCCGATTTGTCTATACACTACACCCGGCCGAAATTTTTCGGCTAACTGACCTTGATACGCTCACCTACCAGCTGTTGGTTCAAAAACAGCCAGGGGCTGGCGCTCAGCCTGCTCAGATTACAATTGATTTGCCAGCGAACTTACAGCTAAAGTCAGTTTCCCCACAACCGGCCGGAAGTTCAGCACAATCCCTCGTATTTGACCTGACCTTAGATCGTGATTTAGAAATAAAACTTGAGTTTGATGTGGCCCAAAATCAATTAGAACAGATCGGCGTTTTGCTGTCTGACGGCCCCATGGTGGTCTCAAAAGATAGCGAGCCACGCTTTGTTCCAACGCAGTTTCCTCTAGAGCTAGAGAGCCAATAGCGAGGCTCTCGCTATAAACCAAGCCCAGTCAAATTCTAATGCAGCTCCCGTTCTGGCATCTCTTTGCCAAGCAATGTTTTGACCTTATAGACCGTTTTGTTCTGGCTCTCGTAGTAGGTGCGCACAACAAGTTCCGCAACAAGACCTGTCACAAGAAATTGAACACCCAAAATGCAGGCTAAGATAGCGAGTAAAAATAACGGCCGGGCACCGATCTCATAGCCATGAAAGCCTTCCCATCCAGCAGTTGCCCCAAAGTAGAGTTTACGAAATCCTAGAATCGCGAGGATACCCACGCCGCCGCCGCCAGAGAAAATACCGATCCAGCCAAGAAAATGCATCGGCCGGTCTGCATACGAGCGCAAGAACATAACAGTCAACAGATCAAGAAGCACTCTAAATGTTCTTGAAATGCCGTACTTGGAAACCCCAGCCACCCGCGGCCGATGGTTAACAGGAACTTCCACCATGGTATATCCAGCGTTGTTAACCAGCTCAGGGATAAAGCGGTGCATCTCACCATACAGGCGCAAATCTTGGACCACCTCACTGCGGAAGGCACGCATCGAGCAGCCACGATCATGCAGTTTGACACCAGATGAACGGGCAATCAGCCCATTAGCAATTTTTGAAGGGAGCAGGCGTAGCAAAAACCCGTCTTGCCGATTAACACGCCAGCCATTAACAACATCAGCCCCTGATTCATCAAGCTTCGCCATCATGCTGGGAATATCAGCTGGGTCATTTTGGCCGTCAGCATCAAGCGTAATAATGACGCGCCCGGTAGAGGTATTAAACCCGGCCGCAAATCCAGCCGTTTGCCCAAAGTTCCGCCGGAATGAAACCAGCACCACACGGTCATCTTGCCCGTGCAATTCAGTAATAATTTCGGCGCTGCGATCCTTGCTTCCATCGTCTACATAGATCACCTCATAATCAATATCTGTATTGATCATCGCTTGCGTAATCTCTGTATGCAAAGCAACGAGGCTTTCTTCCTCATTATAAACTGGAACAACGATGCTTAAATCTCTATCAAACGGCTGCATAAAATAAACCTTCCAAAATAATATCTGGAAATTTTAACATTTTTCAAGGCCGTTACGAGCAAATCTGAGGTTAATAAAGCAAAGGCAGGCAAATAGTTGACGTTTAGGAGGTTACAGGTCCCGACGAGAGAAGCTCCATAAAGACCACGCCAAAAGTGCGGCTACGTAAAAAATCGCGTACAAAATCATCATGTCAGATGGTTCAGAAAAGACGGTAATTGGCCCGGCAAACTGTGGATTGCCCAAGATGCGCGAATCAAACGAGAGTGATGCCTTACGCCAAATCGCTTCGGCCGGGACGAGTAAACTTGAGATAATGCCGATGTTTACGGCCGCTTCGTTCTCGAAAACCGCGCCGATATTTTCAACCCACGTGCCGATAAACGCGATGCCGTACAGCATAAACGCCACAACGCCGTTGGCCAATGTCGAAAGGCGTGTGCCACCCGCAATTGAGATGGTCATGACCAAGATTCCGTTTAATGCCATCAGGGATAACCCTGGCATAAAACCATCAAGAGCATAGCCGGTGCGCAACATTGAAATCAGGATCAAACCGCCACCCATCATGACCGCATAGATAGTGATCATAATCGCAAAGCCCAACCACTTTCCAAGGACAATGGCCCAGCGACTAACCGGCTTGGTGACTATGGTATCGATCACATGCGTATCGATTTCTGATGAGATTGAAGCAACTGAAACAAGCACCGATACTAGGATCAGCAGGAAGTTGATAATGTATAGCCCGACAATAGTCAGAGCAATGGCGGGGATCTCCATCTCACTCGGCCGCATGAAGCTGGATTCTTCAAACTGTAAAAATATGTAGTGGAGGCCTACACCAAAAACGATTAAAAAGAGAATGCCCATCCCAATACTCAGGCGGACAATATTGCGCCGAATCCCTTCATGAATGGTTAAGCTAGCGATATTCCAAACTTGAATCATGGTGCTATCCCTCTCTCCTTTCTTCGCCAATTACCTGCAAGAAGCGTTCTTCTAGCGTGATACGCTGCGGTTTAAGTTCGTAAATGCTGTGATTTTGTTCGATAAGATAGCGAGCAACGGCTGGAATTTGCTCTTCCGTATCCACGTGAAAAACAATCTGCCCAGTGGCTGCATCAAAAGGCATCTCTGTATCTGCGTTAATAAAATCGCCAAGTTGACCTAACGCTTGCGCCAGCTCTACTGTTGGCTCAGCCACTCGCAAAATGACACGTAATCGTTCTTGATTCAGCGTAGCCATCGAATTGGTTTCGAGCACAACCCCATGCCGGATAAACGCGACCCGATCACACGTTTGTTCAATTTCGCTTAGCAGATGGGAGTTTAAAAAGACGGCCGTCCCATCGTTGCGCAACCCATCGATGATGTCGCGTACTAATTTTCGGCCGAGTGGGTCTAACCCGGAGGTCGGCTCATCGAGAAAAACAAGCTTAGGGTCGTTCATTAGCGCCTGAGCTAGCCCTATCCGTTGAGTCATCCCTTTTGAAAAAGTACCTAACTTTGCGTGGGTGTTCTCGCTTAATCCGACTAGCTCAAGTAATTCTGGAATCACTTTTTTCCGCTGGCTCTTTTCCATACGGAACATCTTTCCGTGAAAGTCCAAAAACTCCCAAGCTTTAAGCCACGTATGAAACCGGAAATGCTCTGGCAAGTAACCGATTTTCCCACGAATATTTGTGTCACCGATCTTAACACCCAGCAAAGAACCGTTTCCAGAAGTCGGTGTCACGAGGCTGAGCAACATCTTAATCGAGGTGGTTTTGCCTGCCCCATTTGGCCCTAAAAAACCAAAAACCTCACCGGGTTCAACTTGAAGAGTGAGGTCTGAGACGGCCGTTTTGGGGCCAAATTCTTTACGCAGTTTGCTGGTTTCAATCGCAAGCATGTGGTCACTTTTTGCCCAGACCAGTTTTTAAGACCGGTCTGAGCTTGAGATAAATGTTTAGCCGTTTGCGAGATCAATCAGCTCGTCGGCCGACCAATCACCGGCCAGCATATGGACATTTCCGGCCGATTCCCAGATCAGGCTGCTTTCGCCACCGTCATTGGCGGTCACCAAAATGCCGGTAGAGCCGTTAATTGAAACCTCTTGGAAAGAAGCAACATCGGTCGGGATCGGCAAGAGCAAGGTGTTGCTCCAGTCGATGCTGTTAGACAATCGAGCAGCTTCATCCTCTGACATGCCAAGAAGTTGCAGTACCGCTTGCCCTACAGGTTGCGGATCAAAATCACTAGGATAGCTAATTTCAGGACTTGGCATTTGCACAAAGGTTGTATCACCTTCGTCCCACTTCATGAAGATACCGTCTTCCACAGCAACTGAAATATCAGACCCATCTAAGCTATCGGGCAGTAGATTTCCATCTACCCCAGCGATGTTTAAAATAGCTCGTGCGGCCGCCAGATCAATTGTCATTTGGCCAGATCCATGCCCACCAACAGCGATTTCATTCGGCTCGCCTAAGTCTGGCGTAAAGCTAAACGCATTCGGCGCCAACGAAATCGCTTCATTAATGGTAGCGACTTCCTGCGGTTGAACCGGCTCTTGGGTCCAAACCACTTCACCTGGGAACAGCCCTTCTAAATCGAGATTTTCAAGATTGGCCAATTGCTCTGGTGAAATAGAAATTGGAGCAAACTTCTGAACTCGGAAGAGTCCGAGAAAGTCACTAGCCAGCGCTTGACCCGTTTGGGTTAAAGCGAAAAATGCGATGAATAGGCCTAATACGCCGCCTACTACAGCCTGTTGCCATTTTTGTTTTGCTGTCATTATAAATATTCTCCTGAACCAAGGGGTTTGCTTCCCAAATGTTTCCGGCCGGGTGATTCGCTGTTCAACTTCGGCGAACGCGACGTCGGTCGGTTTAGGTTGCTCATTCT
>JBGCDP010000278.1:0-3524 GCA_045105475.1 Anaerolineae bacterium | reverse complement strand
TGCCACAATCGTAAAGCCCCAAATAAGGGCAACGATGACCAAAATAATAGGGGATCGGCCGAACAAAAAACCGATGCTAAGCGCACATAGCCCGCTAATCGCCATCGAGCCGATGGTGACAGTGGTCCGGCCGAATTGATCCGCCCACTTGCCCGCTAGCAAACTCCCCAATCCACCAATGGCAATAACCGCAAATGCGGCCCCGCTTGCCCACGCTGGACCAAGCCCCGAAATTTCAAAACTGGCCAAAAAGAAAACTGAAATCCATGCCCACATGGCGTACAGTTCCCACATGTGGCCCAAATAGCCTCCGTTGGCGCGCATCACGTCTTTATTGCGCAAAATAATAGCGATTTGCTGCCAGTCAAACGGCGGTGACGCGGTTCGGTTTGGCCCTTCTTCGATGAAGAAGACGCCGATCAAGCCCCCTGCAATGGCAAGCCCGGCCGCCAACCACATGACCGATTCCCAATTTTGCACCCCGCCAAATACATTTAAAAGGTGAGGCATGGCAGAGCCAATCGTTAAGGCCCCCACGAGTAGACCAATCGCCCAGCCGCGATCTTCTTTGGTCCAGGTCGCCATGATCTTCATGCCAACCGGATAGACTCCGGCTAAAACAAATCCGGTCAAAAAGCGGAAGACCAAGGCGATGGCCAAACCGTTGGCAAAGATGGCGATAGAAGCGGTGAAGGCTCCGGCCAAAATCGCGGAGATGCTCATCAGCCATTTAGCCGGTAAGCGGTCGGCCAAATTGAGTAATGTTGAAACGAGTGCCCCCACCACAAAACCGATCTGGACAGAGTTTGTCAGCCACGAACGGCCGCTGTCGCCCAAGCCCCACTCAACGGTGAGGATCGGTACAACCGCCGAAGCTGAAAACCAAACAGCGAGAGCCAGCAGCTCGGCTAAAGCGAGCAAGTACAAAACCTGCCATTTTTTGTTTTTTGTTACGGGAAAACTAGTTGTTGTCATAAAAAGCCTCTAAACTTTAGAGGCATGATCTTAACAACTCTTACTTAATGCGGACACCTTATTTTTCTACAGCAAGTCCGGCCGCTTCCCATG
Source organism: Anaerolineae bacterium (assembly GCA_045105475.1). Lineage (GTDB taxonomy): Bacteria > Chloroflexota > Anaerolineae > Promineifilales > Promineifilaceae > WTJY01. The sequence continues at coordinate 2,456 of JBGCDP010000278.1, read as the reverse complement.
CGAGAATACCGCCTTCCATATTGATCGTGTTATCGAATCCCTGGTCTTCTAAATAAGCATGCATTCGGCCGCTGCGGTTTCCACTGCGGCAGGTAAGCACAACCGTTTTATCAGTTGGGATTTCAGCCAAGCGGTTTTCAAGCTCGCTCATCGGGATCAATGTAATGCCTGGGATATGCCCTTCGTCATATTCCCACTGCTCACGCACATCGATAAAAACGACATCATCGTTATCTGTGAGAGATGCGGCCGTGCTGACATCAATGCTTTTCGGCAGAGTTTCTAGGTTGATTGGCCCGGCCGAAATCGGGTCAGAAGTCGATGAGCTATCGGTTTCACAAGCGGTGATCAAGAACAACCCAATCAAAAGAATAACTAGCAATTTTGCTTTCATAGTGTGGTTTAAATTAGAAGAATAAAAATAGGGCTAAGGCGATCTTTGCACCAATGCCTTAGCCCTAATTAACTTAAGATTGCCTGTTAAATGTTACAAGCAATTCCTTCGCCGTTTACCATGGAAAAGCCTGCATCTTCCCAAGCCGCCATGCCGCCGGTGACATTGTATAGATTGGGCCAACCATGACGCAGTAACAAACTAATCGCTGTACTTGAGCGCTGGCCGGTGGCGCAAACGACTCCAATTGAATTGTCTTTCGGGATGGTTAGATTCCCGATTTGGGCCGGTGCGGTTAGCTGCGGCACCATAGCGGTGTAGTTCATGTGGTGCGCAACCGCGATGTGCCCGTCGTCCCATTCATCCGGCGAACGGACATCAAGAACTTTGAGGCCGTTTGTGTTGAGCTTATGTTGAAGTGTGTGAACATCCATCTGCCCCACTGTTTTTAAAGGCTTGCCCGCTTTCATCCACGCTTTAATGCCGCCTGACACAAAGCCGTCGACTTGAGAGTCAAGTCCGATAAAGGCCATTTTGTGGATCGCTTTTTGCGCATCCTCATCTTTTTCGGTGAGCAAAATATAACGACTATCATCGGGGGTAACCCAACCGACCCGCTGCTCAAATTCGCCACCAGACAGCTGAACGTTAAACGCACCAGGGATATGGCCGCCACCGTAAGCAGTTGATTCGCGGCAGTCGATGATGAGGCGGCCATCGGCCATCATTTCTTCAACTTGTGGCACTGAAAGCGACTGAGCTTTGGGCAACGCCATCGTTAGGGGCTTGCGCCCTTGGTTTATAGCGACAATATTTGTAATGTTTGCCGGTTTGAGCGGCTGTTCACCCGTCATATAGCGCGTGAAACTGTTTTTGCTTTTAATGTTCAATGCATCGTTGTAGCGTCTTTCGTACCCTACCGTAGTGACAACCTTGCCACTGGTAACACGGCCTCAGGTAGACCCGGCAAGATGGCCGGGATACACCTCAACGTGGTCTGGAAGGTCTAAAAAGCGGGGGATCGATGTATCGTAAAGCATGTCAGCCCCTTCGACGCCACCTTGAGCCAGGTCGGGTCGAGCGACGTCGCCAACCATGACGAAGTCGGCCGTCAGCATCGCCCAAGGTTCCTCTCCCCGAGGGTAGTCGATGACAAGAATATTAATCTGCTCCGGCCGATGCCCTGGTACGTGCACAACACGTAGACCGACACCACCCATCCTGATTTCATCCCCATGCTTCACTCGGGTCGCTTCATACTCAACCTCAATTAGCTCTGGCAAAATCAGCTCAGCACCTGTGGCCTCAGCCAAGCGGCGTGCACCAGAAATATGGTCGGCATGGCTATGTGAGTCGATGACATATTTGACCTTCGACTTCTTCTTTTTCGCCATTTTTAAATAGGGGTCAATGTCCCAAGTGGGATCAAAGACCATACAGTCTCCGGTGCGCTGACAACCGACCATATAAGCGGCGCAGCCTGTTTCTTCTCGTACAAGGGTTTCAAACCACATTTTAAAAATCTCCTGGGAAGTAGCTTCTAGTTTTCAGTGAACACTAAGAACTCTAGTGGGGTAGTTTCGGCCGTAAATAGCCATACAAATACATGCCGATGAGTGCACCGATAAATGTTAAACCAGCGACCCATTCGCCAGCGCCGATTTGGGCGTAGATTGGACCCGGACATGCACCCGTAATCGCCCAACCCATTCCGAAAATCGTGCCGCCGATAATGATCCCTTTGTTATAAGGTTTCGGTTTATATTCAATCGGGTCACCGTCTATTGTTTTTATCTCATATTTTTTGATTAGCCACATCGAAATGCCGCCGACAATGACGGCTGTACCGATGATAAGATACATGTGGGGTTCTTTAAATAGGAACATATCGTGGATGCGTTGCCAGCGAACCACTTCTGATTTCACCAACACGATCCCAAACATCATGCCAAGGGCCAAAACACGTGCATATGCGGCCGTCGAGAGGCCGGTTGCTTCTTCAAGCTCATCATCAAATTCTGAAAGACTATGTGCCATGCTAGATCAGCTCCTTTTAAAAGAT